>NZ_PSTO01000030.1:0-48071 GCF_002930975.1 Rathayibacter sp. AY1A3
CACCCGCCTCATCGACCCCGCCCCGTCACTCCTGATCCCCCCGCTCACGGGGCAGGCGCCCGCCGCCGCCCGCGAGCCGACGCGGATCCTCGCGCGGTGACCCCCGGTCGAGGGACGCCTCGACCTCCGGAGCATGGGTGAAGATGGGCGGATGACATCCGTGGGGGGCGTTCCGGAGCTCAGGCTGGCCGTCGTCGACGACCAGCCCCTCTACCGGCACATGCTGTCGTCGCTGCTGCGCGCGGTGCCGGGCGTGCGGAGCGTCGTGGAGGCCGGATCCGCCACGGAGGCGCGGTCGGTGCTGCGGCCCGCGGAGCTCGACGTGGCGATCCTCGACATCGAGCTCGGCGACGGGGACGGCATCGAGCTCGGGCGCCGGCTGCGGTCCACCGCGCCGGGGCTGGGCATCGTCCTGCTCTCGGCCGTCGACGCGATGCACCGCTTCCTCCGCCTCGACCGCGCCGAGGCCCGCGGCTGGAGCTACCTCTCGAAGACCTCCTCCCTCTCCGCCCCCGCGCTGCTCGCCTCCGTCCGCGCGACGGCGGACGGCCGCACCGTGCTCGATCCGGCGCTGGTCGCCGCCCGCGCGGCCCGCCGCGACTCCCCGGTCGCCGCGCTGAGCCCGCGCCAGTACGAGGTGCTCTCGGGTCTCGCATCGGGGCTGACCAACGCCGCGATCGGCGAGCGCCTCGGCATCGCGGTCCGCTCGGTCGACAACCACGTCAACGCCGTCTACGCGTCCCTCGGCGTCCGCTCGGACGGCGAGCGCAACCCGCGGGTCGACGCGACGCTCCTCTTCCTCGAGCACACCGGATGAGCGCCGGCCCGCGCGACGCGCGCGAGGACAACCGCATCGTCCTCGGAGCGATGGCCCTCCTGGGCGGCGTGCTCTCGCTGCTGGCCGCGCTCCAGGCCGTCTTCGCGCTCGGGATGCTGTCGCGGACGCTGCGGGGCGTCGATCCGGGGCCGCTGCTCGACGTGACGACGCGCGTCCTGGTCAACGTGTCGACGATCGGGCTCGCGATCGCCCTGGTCGCAGTGCTGCGCCCCGAGCGCTCGACCGGCGGCGCCCGCGTGGCCCGGACGGCGGTCATCGCCGTGGGGATGGGCCTGGTCCGCTGCTGCCTCCAGGTGCTGACCGGCGTCTACCCGCTCTCGGCCCTCCCCGCTCTCGCGGTCGAGCTGGTCGTCGGATCCACGGTGATCGCGCTGATCACGGCCTACGGCTACCTGCTCGTGCGCGCGGCGCGGCGGGTTCGCGAGAAGGAGCGGGAGCACGCCCGCGCCTCCGTGCAGGCGCTCGAGGCGGTCCAGGCCCTGCAGCGGGAGGAGCTGCGGGTGCGCCGCGACGTCGCGCAGAGCCTGCACGGCGGCCTCCAGAACGGACTCGTGGTGCTGACCGCCGAGCTGCACGCGGTCGCGAGCACATCCGACGAGGCGGCCTCGGAGCGGCTGCTCGCCATCGCCGCCCGGCTCGACCGGCTCCGCGAGGACGAGGTGCGCGCGGTCGGCCACGCCCTCTACCCGGTCGAGATCGACCACGGCCTGGTCCCCGCCGTCCGCGACCTCGTCGCGCGCCTCCCTCCCGAGATCGCCGTCGACCTCGACCTCGGCCGCATCCCGGCGCTCGCCGCCGAGGGCGCCGAGCCGCCGCTCGACCAGCGGATGCTCCTGGTCCGGTTCCTGGAGGAGGCGGTCACCAACGCGCTGAAGCACGGCGGCGCCTCCTCGCTGCGGGTGCGCGGCGACGAGGAGGCGGGCGTCGTGGTGCTCACCCTCGACGACGACGGCCGCGGACTCGTCGAGGGGTCGACGCGCTCGGGCCTGGCGCGGCTGGAGCGGCAGCTCGCGGTCTACGGGGGCTCGTTGGAGCTCTCGGACTCGCCCGTGCTGGCGGGGGCGCGGTTGCGGGCGCGGCTCCCGCTGTCCGGCGCGGCGCCCGACGGGGACGGCGGCGGGGCGGAGTAGCGGGACGGGCGCTCGCGCCGTCCCTCGCGTCGAGCACAGGGCGGTCCGAGGGGCGGATTCATGCCGGACAGCGAGCCGTCTCCTCGTGCGCGCCCCTCACGCCGGGTAGACCAGCAGGTGCTCCGGAGCGACGGTGAAGCCTGCCTCGCGGCCGGGCGCGAGGTCGAGGCGCGCCGCGTCGGCCGCCGGGACGTCGGCGGTCAGGAGCGCGCTGCGCACCCGCACCGCGTCCCCCCGCTGCTCCACATCGGTGATCACGGCGCGGAGGCGTCCCTCTCCGACGGAGACGGCGGAGGGACGGACCGCGGCGAGCACCGCGGCACCGACCGCGACCGGCTCGGCCGCGACTCCGGACAGCTCGTGCCCGTCGGCGGTGCGCAGACCCGTCGCGGTGCGGACGCCCTCGAGCAGCTCGAGCCCGGCGAGCTCGGCGGTGAACGCGGTGCGCGGGCGCGTGAGGACGCGGGCGGTCGGCCCCTCCTCGACCACGCGGCCGCCGTGCAGCACCAGAACCCGGTCGGCGAGGGTCCAGGCGTCGAGCACGTCGTGGGTGACCACGATCGCCGAGCGGTCGGCGATCACCTCGCGGAGCATCCGGCGGAGGACGGGGGCGGTCCGGGCGTCGACCGCGGCCAGCGGCTCGTCGAGCAGCAGGAGGCGCGGGTCGGTCGCGAGGGCCCGGGCGAGGGCGACCCGCTGAGCCTGGCCGCCGGAGAGGCTCCCCGGGCGCCGGTCGGCCAGGTCGGCCACGCCCGCGGCGGCCAGCTCGCGCTCCGCCCGCTCGAGGGACCGCGCCCGTCCGGCGCCGGCGCTGCGCGGACCGAACGCCGCGTTCTCGCGGACGCTGAGGTGCGGGAACAGCAGCGGATCCTGCGCCAGCAGGGCGACGGGGCGCCGGTGCGGAGGAGTCCAGCGGCGGTCGTCGAAGAGCAGCGCGCCGCCGGCGGTCGCCCGCCCGGAGTCGGCGCGGACGAGGCCGGCGATCAACTCGAGCACGGTCGACTTGCCCGCGCCGTTGGGCCCGAGCAGCGCGATCGTCTCGCCCTCGGCCACGTCGATCCGCACATCGATCCCGCGCGCCGCGAGCCGCGCCTCCAGCAGCAGGCTCATCGCGGCACCCCCCGGGCGGAGCGGCCGTGCGCGAGACCGATCACGAGCACCGCGACCACCACGAGCACCAGCGCGAGGGCGACCGCCGCGTCCGGATCGCTCTCGCGCTGCAGGTAGATCTCGAGCGGGAGGGTGCGCGTCGTGCCCTCGAGGCTGCCGGCGAAGGTCAGCGTCGCCCCGAACTCGCCGAGCGCCCGCGCGAACGAGAGGATCGCGCCCGAGGCGAGGCCCGGCAGGATCAGCGGCAGCGTGATCCGCCGGAGCACCGTCCCGGGCGAGGCGCCGAGCGTCGCGGCGACCGACTCGTACCGCGCGCCGGCGCTCCGCAGCGCGCCCTCGAGCGTCAGCACCAGGAACGGCAGGGCCACGAAGGTCTGCGCGATCACGACGGCGGTGGTCGAGAACGCGATGCGGACGCCGAGGGCCTCCAGCGCGCCGCCGAGGAGGCCCATCCGCCCGAAGGTGAAGAGCAGCGCCAGCCCGCCGACCACCGGCGGCAGCACCAGCGGCAGCAGCACCAGCGAGCGGAGCAGGCGCTGGCCGGGGAAGGCCGTGCGGGCGAGCACGAGGGCCATCGGGGTGCCGAGCAGCAGGCAGAGCAGGGTCGCGACGGCGGAGGTGCGCAGGCTCAGCAGGAGCGCGGCGACGGAGGAGTCGGAGGTGATCAGCGGCAGGAACTGCGGCCAGTCGACGCGGGCGAGGATCGCGGCGAGCGGGAGCAGCACCAGCAGGGCGCCGAGCGCGGCGACGGCCACGACCCAGCGCGGCAGGCCGGACCCGGTGCGCATCAGCCGCGGGCGAGCGGCGTCTCGACGATGACCGTGGTCGCCTTGACCACTGCCACCGCGGGAGACCCGGGCTCGAGCCCGAGCTCGCGGACCGCCTCGCTGCTCATCAGCGAGACCACGCGGTGCGGACCGCACTGCAGCTCGACCTGCGCCATCACGGTGTCCATCACGATGCCGGTGACGATCCCGACGAAGCGGTTGCGGGCCGAGCGCGCGACCGGGGACGGATCCTCCGGCAGCACGGCGTTCGCGCGGGCGAGCCGGGCGACCTCGAGGCCGTCGACGACGCGTCTCCCGGACGCGTCCTTCGCGCTCTCGAGCGTCCCGTTCTCGATCCAGCGCCGCAGCGTGTCGTCGCTCACGCCGAGCGCGGCGGCGGCGTCCCTGATCCGTATCTGCGGCATGCCGTCGATCCTACGTCCGCGCCTGCGCCGCTCCCCGCCCATCCCCTCCCCGCGAGATGCCAGTTCGGTACGCCTCGCGCGGCGTGTCGCGTACCCAAGTGGAATCTCGCCCTCGCGCACGCCCGCGCCCCGCCCGTCCCCTCTCCGCGAGATGCCAGTTCGGTACGCCTCGCACGGCGTGTCGCGTACCCAAGTGGCATCTCGCGGAGAGGGACGGGGGGTCAGCGGCTGCGGGGCGCGGCGCCCGCGGTCGGCGCGGTGCGGGTGTCGACGCTCGCCGTGAGTGCCGCGGAGTAGCCGGACGCCGGGCTGCCGGACATCGTCGCGAGCTGCAGGGCTCCGCCGTCGTCGCCGAAGACGGAGTCGGTGTCCAGGCCGACCCGGGCGAGGTTCGCGGCCGAGCCCGCGTACGCGTCGAGGGCGTAGACAGCGGTGCACGCCTCCTCCTGCAGGGCGACCTGCGAGGTCGCGATCGCGTTCGACGCGTCGGCGATCGAGTCCACCCCCGGGTACACCTCGAAGTGGATGTGCGGCCAGCGGCCGGAGTAGCAGGCCGGGACGATCGAGACGAAGGAGACGACGCCCGACGCGTCGGCGACCTGTACGCCGCGGAGGTACGTCTCGTCCTCGACACCGCTGGAGTACATCGAGTAGTCCCCGTGCGCGTCGCAGTGCCAGACGTACACGGCGGCTCCGGCGAACGGCACGCCCCCGCTCGCCGCGTCGAGGATCGTCAGAGTGAGCGCCAGGGGGACCCCGTCGGCCGTCGCGCCGCCGCCGATGCTGGTCCGCAGGTCGCTGCGGACGATCCCGGAGCGCTCGAGGACGTCGACCCCGTTCGAGCCGTCGCCCGGGTAGGGGCCGGCCGTCTCGTCGGGGATCTCGCCGGCGACCGCGGTGCCGGCCCCGGCCGTGGCGGTCGCGGTGGGAGTCGCGGTGGCGGTCGCGGCTGCGGAGGAGGCGGATCCCGGTCCTCCTGTGGAGCACGCCGCGAGCCCGAGGGTCGCCGCCCCCGCGCCGACCAGCGTCAGCACGCCGCGCCGCGAGAAGAGGGTGCCCACGTCGAACGGGAGGCCCTGGTCGACCACCTCCTCCTCGGGGCGGTCGAGCCGGCGGCCCTCGTAGGCCGGTCCGTCGGGCGTGCTGCGGGGCTCCGGGATGCGGGTCATGGTCGTGCTCCTCGTCGATCGTGGTGTCCGTCGCGAGCAACCCTGGCGGCCGGGGCTCTGCGCCTCCGATGACCGTCCTACGACCCTCCTATGACCGACCTGCCGACCGCCCTGCAGGCCTCCTCCGACGCCGCGACGCCTCTCACGGCGCTCCGAACCCGGCCGCCGCGAGCGCCGCGCGTCCGGCGTCGGAGGCGACGTACGCGACGAAGGCCGCCGCCGTGGCCGGGTCGCCCGCTCCGGTCAGCGCCGCGATCGGGTACGTGTTCACCGCCTCCGAGGCCTCGGCGAAGGGGATGCCGGTGACCGAGCCCGCGGCCCCGCGGACGTCGGTCGCGTAGACGAGCCCGGCGTCCGCTTCGCCTGAGGACACCTTGCCGAGCACGTCGGTGACCGACGACTCCTCGCTCACGGGGGAGATGTCGACCCCGGCGGCCTGCTCGACCGCGACGGCCGCTGCTCCGCACGGCACCTGCGGCGCGCAGACGACGGTGGCGGTCCCGGGCCGGGCGAGGTCGGCGAGCGAGGCGACCTGCGCCGGGTTGCCGGGAGGCACGGCGATCTCGAGCGTGTTCGTGGCGATGTCGACCGGGTCCCCGTCGACGAGCCCGGCCTCGGCGACGGTGGACATCGTGCGCTCGTCGGCGGAGGCGAAGACGTCGGCCGGGGCGCCGTTGACGATCTGCGTCGCGAGGTCGGAGGAGCCGGCGAAGGAGAGCTCGACCTGCGCTCCGGGCTCGGCGGCCTCGAACCCCGTGGCGAGCTCGGTGAACGCGCCCTTCAGCGAGGCGGCGGCGAAGACCGTGAGGGAGCCGCCGACCGAGGACGTCGCGCCGCCGGGGGCCGCATCGCCGGCGGGGGTCGACGGAGCGGAGCAGCCCGCGAGCAGGAGGAGCGCGGCAGCGGCCGGGACGAGGGGGAGCAGGCGACGACGCACGGGGACCTCCGGATCAAGAGTCCGCAGATGCGGCGGACAGCTGATCCTAAGACCTCAGGTGCGGAGAAGGGCTGTAAGTGGGGCTTCACATACGGCGGAGAGACGATCCGAGGATCGGACCGGCCGGGCGACGCGCCTGCGCGAGGACCGACGGGCCGCGCGACGCACAGCGGCGGGCGGACCGCAGCCCTCCGGCTCCGGCCCGCCCGCCGCTCGTCGCGGCCGCCTCGACGGCGGTCCTCCGCTCAGCCCTGCGGCGGCGAGTAGAACTGGAGGTCGTTGCCCTCCGAGTCCTTGAAGGGGAGGATGCGGCCCCACTCGTGGTCGCTGATCTCACCCTCGATCGACGCGCCCCGCGCCGTGAGGCGCTCCAGCTCGTCCTCGATCGAGCCCTCGGGCTGGAACGAGATGACCGCCCCGCCCTGCTCCGCGACCGTGGCCGACTCGCGGGCGTTCAGGCCGATCATCAGCCCGCCGGCGTCCAGCTCCGACCAGTCGTCCGAGGTGTCCTTGACCTCGAGGCCGAGCGTGTCGCGGTAGAACGCGACCGCCCGCTCCATGTCCGTGACGGGGACCCAGACCGTTGCGACTCCTGATGCCATGTCGTGCTCCTTCGCTCGATGATGCCGTTCCTCCGACGCTAGGTCGGGGACGCCCGGAGCGGGGGCCCTTGCGCCGACGCGCGGAGGCTGCTCTCGCGCGGGCGCCTCCCCGCCGAGACGCCGCTCCTCGCCGGCGTCCCGGCGCGCAGCGGGACGTCTCCGCCCGGCCTCCGCGCGAACGCTCCCCGCCTCAGCGCTCGGCGACGAAGCGGTGCACCACCGCGAGGTCCTCGTCGCCGAGGCCGGCGTCGACCAGGTCGCGGAACACGGTGCGGAGCGTGCCGAGCAGCGGAGCGGAGGTGCCCGTCGCCTCCGCCTCGTCGGCCGCGGCCCGCAGGTCCTTGTCCATGAAGGAGGCGACGCCGGTCGGCGTGTAGTCGCGGGCGACCAGGGCGGCGCGCTTGGTCTCGAGCACGCGGCTGCCCGCGTAGCCGCCCTGCAGCAGGGCGAGCAGCGTGTCGAGGTCGAGGCCGGAGCGCTCGGCGATGACGGCGGCCTCCGCGATCGCGGTCATGGTCGCGGCGACGACGAGCTGGTTGCAGGCCTTCGCCACCTCGCCGGCGCCGAGCGGCCCGAGGCGGACGGCGGTCCCGCAGGCGGACAGCACGGGCAGCACCCGGGCGACGTCCTCCTCCGCCCCGCCGACCATGATCGAGAGGGTCCCCGCCTCGGCGCCCTCGGTGCCGCCGCTGACGGGGGCGTCGACGAGGCGGAGCCGCGGGTGGCGTCCCGCCAGCTCGCGCAGGCCGGAGGCGGACACGCTGGAGCAGACGACGAGCACGAGGTCCGACCCCGCGGCGAGCACTCCCTCTTCTCCCTCGAGCACCTCCTCGAGCTGCGGCAGGTCCGGCACCATCACGATCAGCACGTCCGAGGCGGCGGCGAGCGAGCGGGCGGAGTCGTGCCACTGCGCCTCGGGGACGGCGCGGCGGGCGCGGTCGGCGGACGCGGGGCGCGCCGTGATCCCGAGCGGGACGCCGGCGGCGACGAGGCGCCGGGCCATCGGGGCGCCCATGCTCCCGAGCCCGATGAAGCCAGTGCGCGCGGGCGGGAGGGCGGCGGTCGTGGTGTCCGGCATGCGCCCAGCATATCGAACACGGTTCACAGGAGTGAAGTAAGGTGGGCGCGGGCCGATCCGGGGGAGAGCCTCCCGCACCGTCCCGCGAAGGGACACCCGTGACCGATCGCCTCCGCGTCGTCATCGCCTCGCCGCTCAGCCCCGAGCTGATCGCCCGCATCGTCGAGCTCGAGCCGCGCCTCGACGTCGTCGCCGACCAGAGCCTCCTCCCTCCGATGCGCCACCCGGGCGACCACGGCGGAGACCCCTCCTTCCGGCGCACCC
The DNA here is from genome assembly GCF_002930975.1 of Rathayibacter sp. AY1A3. Taxonomy (NCBI): domain Bacteria; kingdom Bacillati; phylum Actinomycetota; class Actinomycetes; order Micrococcales; family Microbacteriaceae; genus Rathayibacter; species Rathayibacter sp. AY1A3. Next base: position 8,321 of record NZ_PSTO01000030.1, read on the forward strand.
CGGAGCAGCAGCGCGCCTTCGACGAGCTCGTCGACTCCGCCGACGTGCTCTACGGCGTGCCGGACGAGACCCCCGCCGCCCTCGCGCGCACGGCGGCCGCGAATCCGCGCCTCCGCTGGGTGCAGACGATGCCCGCGGGCGGAGGCGCGCAGGTGCGGGCCGCGGGGCTCGACGACGCGCAGCTCGAGCGCATCGCGTTCTCCACTTCGGCGGGAGTCCACTCCGAGCCGCTCGCCGAGTTCGGGGTCTTCGGACTCCTGGCCGGCGCCAAGTCCCTCCCGCGCCTCCAGTCCCTCCAGCGCGAGCGCGTCTGGGGCGGCCGGTGGACGATGGGGCTGATCTCGGAGCAGACGGTCCTGATCGTGGGGCTCGGCGCGATCGGGCGCGCGACGGCCCGGAAGCTCCAGCAGCTCGGCGCCCGCGTGATCGGCACGAGCCGCCACGAGACCGAGGTGGAGCACGTCGACGAGATCGTCGCCCCCGACGCGATCGCGGAGGTGGCGGGCCGGATCGACGGGGTCGTCGTCACGCTCCCCGGCACCGCCGCCACCGAGAAGCTGGTCGGCTCCGAGTTCTTCGCCGCGCTTCGCCCCGGCGCCTCGTTCGTCAGCGTCGGCCGCGGGACGGTCGTCGACGAGGAGGCGCTGCTCGCCGCCCTCGACGACGGCCGCGTCGGCTTCGCCGCGCTCGACGTGGTGGCGGAGGAGCCGCTCGAGCAGAGCAGCCCGCTCTGGAGCCACCCGAGCGTCCTGATCAGCCCCCACACCGCGGCGCTGAACGTCGCGGAGGACCGCCTGATCGCCGAGCTCTTCGCGCGCAACGCCACCCGCTTCCTCGACGGGGAGCCCCTGATCAACCGAGTCGATACGGTGGAGTTCTACTGATCCCGCCCCCGGAAGAGGACGCCATGGCCCGCCCCGATGCGCCCCCGACGACGGTCGACTCCGACAGGGGCTCGGGCGCCCCGGCCGTGTCGCGCGCCATGCGGATCCTCGACCTCCTCGCCGACGCGGGCGGACCGCGCACGCTGACGGACATCGCCCGCGAGCTCGGGATCGCCAAGTCGTCGACCTCGAACCTCTGCGCCGCGCTCGAGGAGGGCCGGCTCATCCGCCGCGTCGGCTCCGGCTTCCTCCTCGGCCGGCGCACCGTCGAGCTCGGCAGCCACTACCTCGCCGGCTTCGACCCGGTGCGCGAGTTCTACCGGCTCTGCGAGGAGTCGCCGGTGCTCTCGCATCAGCTGGTGCAGATCGCGCTGCTCGACGGCACGCGGGTCCTCTACCTGGCGGTGCACGAGGGGCGGGAGCGGTTCGCGCTCTCCGCGAGCGTCGGCGACCGGTACCCCGCCTCCGCCACGGCCGTCGGAACGGCGCTCCTGGCCGAGCTCGACGACAGCGAGATCGCCGAGCGCTTCGCCGACGACCGCGACATCGTCGTCTTCACCGACCGGTCCACGTCCTCGACCCGCGAGCTGCTCCGCAAGGTCGCCGCGGCGCGCGTGCGCGGCTACGCGATCGACGACGGCGAGCTGCACCCCAGCGTCCTGGGCGTCGCCGTCGCGGTCCCGGCCGCCACCCGCTCCGATCTCTCGGTCGCGGTCGGCGTCTCGCTGGTCCGGCCGGTCGGCGACGATCAGGAGGAGGTCGTCGCGGCCCTCCGCGAGGCCGCCGCGGCGCTCGGCCGCCCGCCCCTCGTCGCCGGAGCACCCGCCTGACGCTTCGCCGTCCATTCCGTTGAATCCCGTTCACTGGGCTGTTACGCTCGGCCCATCCCGCCTCCGCGGGCCGGAGTGAGCGAGGCACCGTGGCGACCAGCAGAACGAGCAGCACGAGCAGCAGCACCGGCGTCGAGCCGAGGGGCGTCCGCTGATGCGCCTCGCGCGGATCCGGGCCGAGGACGGACCGGCCGTCGTCCTCCAGGTCGCGGGGGAGTGGCGCGAGATCGCGGACGCCTTCGCCGCGGAGCCGGTCGAGACGGGCCGCCGCTGGCCCGTCGATGGCGCGCACCTGCTGGCCCCGGTGGAGCCCCGCGTCATCCTCGGCATGGCGCACAACGGCTCCGCGGCCGACCGGCTGCTGCCGCCGCAGGCCTTCCACAAGACCGCGCACACGCTGGCCGGGCCCGGCGACCCGATCGTCCTCGACGAGGGCATCGGCCCGGTGGTCGTCGAGGGCGAGCTCGCCCTGGTCATCGGCCGCACCGCGCGGCACCTCACGCCCGAGGACGCGCTCGCGCACGTGCTCGGAGCGACGGTCGCGAACGACGTCACCGCTCCCGGGATGATCGCCGCCGACGGCCTCTTCCTCCAGGGCAAGAACGGCGACGGCTGGACGCCGCTCGGACCGTGGATCGAGACCGGAGTCGACGTCGACGCGGTCGGCATCACGGTGAGCGTCGACGGGGAGGTGCGGGCCGTCTCCTCGACCGACCGCCTCGGCTGGCGCGCCGCCGAGATCCTGGTGCACCTCACCTCCCACCTCACGCTCCACCCGGGGAACGTCGTCCTCACCGGCTCGCCCGGCACGGCCGTCGAGGTCGGGCCCGGCCAGGAGGTGCTGATCGTCCTCGACGGGATCGGGGCGCTCGCGAGCCGCACCGTCGCGGGCCCTCCGCGCGCGGCGCCTCCGCAGCCCTGACATCCGCTCCGACCCTCTGGAGGAACCGTGCTCTTCGACCTGACCGACCGCGTGGCGCTCGTCACCGGATCCAGCCGCGGCATCGGCCGCGCCGTCGCCACCGGCCTCGCCGAGGCGGGCGCCACCGTCGTCCTGAACGGCCTCGACCCCGAGCGCCTCGAGGCCGCCCGCGCCGAGCTCGCGGAGCGGTTCCCCGGCACGGACGACCGCCCGCGGATCCACGCCCGCGCCTTCGACGTCGCCGACGACGCGGCCGCCGAGGCGGGCGTCGCCTGGATCGAGGAGGCGGTGGGCCCGCTGCGCATCCTGGTCAACAACGCCGGCGTCCAGCACCGCGTGCCCCTGCTCGAACTCGAGGTCGCCGACTGGGAGCGGGTGCTGCGCACGAACCTCACCAGCGCCTTCGTGGTCGGCCGGGCGGCGGCGAAGCGGATGATCCCGCGCGGCGCCGGGAAGATCGTCAACGTCGCCTCGGTGCAGGCCGATCTCGCGCGGCCGACGATCGCGCCCTACACCGCCTCGAAGGGCGGGATCCGCAACCTCACCCGCGCGATGACGGCGGAGTGGGCGCAGCACGGCATCCAGGTCAACGCGATCGCTCCGGGGTACATCCACACCGAGATGACGCAGGGCCTCGTCGACGACGTGGCGTTCAACAGCTGGATCCTCGGCCGCACGCCCGCCGCGCGCTGGGGCCGCGTCGAGGACCTGATCGGCCCCGCCGTCTGGCTCGCCTCCGACGGCTCGGACTACGTCAACGGGCAGGTCGTCTTCATCGACGGCGGCATGACCGTCGTCGTCTGAGCCACCCCTCGACCCACCGAACGGAACCCGCATGACCGCGCTCGTCCCCGACTCCACCACCCGCGTCGTCGTCCACGCCGCCGGCGACCTCCGCGTCGAGGAGGCGCCGCTCGCGCCGCGCGGCCCCGGCGAGGCCCTCGTCGCCGTCGCGTACGGCGGGATCTGCGGCTCCGATCTGCACTACTGGACGCACGGCGCCGCGGGCGAGTCGATCCTCCGCGAGCCGCTGACGCTCGGCCACGAGGTGGTCGGCACGGTCGTCGAGGCAGCGGCGGACGGCTCCGGACCCCCTGTCGGCGCGGCCGTCGCCGTGCACCCCGCGACCGCTCGCGGCGAGTGGCCCGACGGGCGGCCGAACCTCGCGACCGAGGGCACCTACCTGGGCAGCGCCGCGCGGATGCCGCACACCCAGGGCGCGTTCGCCCGCCACGCGGTGCTGCCGGCGCGCATGCTCCGCGAGCTGCCCGCCGGCCTCGGGCTCCGGGAGGCGGCGCTCGCGGAGCCGGCGAGCGTCGCCTGGCACGCGGTGTCGCGCGCGGGTGAAGTGTCGGGACGGCGCGCGCTGGTGATCGGCAGCGGCCCGATCGGGGCGCTGATCGTCGCCGTGCTGAGGCGGGCGGGGGCGGCCGAGATCGTCGCCGTCGACCTGGCCGAGGAGCCCCTTGCGATCGCCCGCGCGGTCGGCGCGACCCGGACGATCCGCGCGACCGACGCCGACGCGATCGCCGAGGTCGCGGCCGACGTCGTCTTCGAGTCCTCGGGCAGCCCGCGCGGCCTCGGTTCGGCCGTCCGGGGCGCCGCCCGCGGCGGCACCGTCGTGATGGTGGGACTCCTCCCCTCGGGCGAGCAGCCGGCCCTGATCTCGCTCGCGATCACCCGGGAGCTGCGCCTGATCGGCTCCTTCCGCTTCGTCGACGAGATCGACGAGGTGCTGGCGGCGCTCGCCGACGGGAGCCTCGCGGTGGCGCCGGTGGTCACGCAGGTGCTGCCGCTGGAGCGCGCGCTCGAGGCCTTCGAGCTCGCCCGCGACGCCTCGCGCTCGAGCAAGGTGCTGCTCGACTTCACCCCGTGACGGGCGCTCGAGGCGCCTCCGGAGGGTCGGGATCGCCCGAGCGTTCGGGGTTCCCTCGGACGGCGGCGCCGCCGGAGCACTACCGTTGCACCATGGCGTCCACCGATACCCCCGATTCCGCCCCCGAAGCCGACACCGCTTCCGAGAGCGCCCCCACGCTCACCTTCTCCGACCTCGGTCTCTCCGACCCGGTCCTCAAGGCCCTCAAGGAGGTCGGCTACGAGACGCCCTCGGCCATCCAGGCCGCGACGATCCCGTCCCTCCTCTCCGGCCGCGACGTCCTCGGCGTCGCCCAGACCGGCACCGGCAAGACCGCGGCGTTCGCGCTGCCGATCCTCTCGCGCCTCGACGTCTCGCAGAAGACGCCGCAGGCCCTCGTGCTGGCCCCGACCCGCGAGCTCGCGCTGCAGGTGTGCGAGGCGTTCGAGCGCTACGCGTCCGGCCTCCGCGGCGTCCACGTCCTCCCCGTCTACGGCGGCCAGGGCTACGGCACCCAGCTCTCCGCGCTCCGCCGCGGCGTCCACGTCGTCGTCGGCACCCCCGGCCGCATCATGGACCACCTCGAGAAGGGCACCCTCGACCTCTCGCAGCTGAAGTTCCTGGTGCTCGACGAGGCCGACGAGATGCTCAAGATGGGCTTCGCGGAGGACGTCGAGACGATCCTCGCCGACACCCCCGTCGAGAAGCAGATCGCGCTGTTCTCGGCGACGATGCCCGCGCAGATCCGCCGCATCTCCGGCAAGTACCTGAAGGAGCCGGAGGAGATCACGGTCAAGAACAAGACCACGACCTCCGTCAACACCACCCAGCGCTATCTGATGGTGTCGTACCCGCAGAAGGTCGACGCCCTCACCCGCATCCTCGAGGTCGAGAACTTCGAGGGCATGATCGTGTTCGTCCGCACGAAGAGCGAGACGGAGACGCTGGCCGAGAAGCTGCGCGCCCGCGGCTACACCGCGGCGGCGATCAGCGGAGACGTGGCCCAGGCCCAGCGCGAGCGCACCGTCGAGCAGCTGAAGTCGGGCAAGCTCGACATCCTCGTCGCGACCGACGTCGCCGCCCGCGGCCTCGACGTCGAGCGCATCAGCCACGTCGTCAACTACGACATCCCGATCGACACCGAGTCGTACGTCCACCGCATCGGCCGCACCGGCCGCGCGGGGCGCAGCGGAGCGGCGATCAGCTTCGTCACGCCGCGCGAGCGCCGCCTCCTCGCCGCCATCGAGAAGGCCACCCGCCAGCCGCTGACCGAGATGCGGATGCCGAGCGTCGAGGACGTCAACGTCACCCGCCTCTCGCGCTTCGACGACGCGATCACCGCGGCGCTCGCCGACACCGAGCGCCTGCAGCGCTTCCGCGACATCATCGGCCACTACGTCGAGCACCACGACGTGGTCGAGTCGGACGTCGCCGCCGCGCTGGCCATCGTCGCGCAGGGCGAGGAGCCGCTGCTGCTCTCGCCCGACGACCCCCGCTTCGCCCGTCGCGAGCGCGAGGACCGCGACTCCCGGCCCGACCGCGGCGACCGCCCCGAGCGCGGCGACCGCTTCGACCGCGGCGGCGACAGGGGCGAGCGTCCCGAGCGCCGTCAGCGCCCGGCGAACAGCAACCTCGCCTCGTACCGGATCGAGGTCGGCCGCCGCCAGCGCGTCGAGCCCCGCCAGATCGTGGGCGCGCTCGCGAACGAGGGCGGCCTCAACCGCGGCGACTTCGGGCACATCGACATCCGCCCGGACTTCTCGATCGTGGAGCTGCCGGCCGACCTGCCCCAGGACGTGCTCGACCGCCTCGCCGACACCCGCATCAGCGGCCAGCTGATCGAGCTGAAGCCGGACCGCCGTCCGAGCCGCGCCGGCGCCGACCGCGGCGCACGCCCCAGCGGCCCGAGCCGCTCGAGCGAGCGCCCGGAGCGCAAGCCGCGCTACTGACGCCTCCCGCCCCGGCGGACGGCACTCCGCGAGACGCCACTCCGGTACAGCGACACCCGCGTGTCGCGTACCGGGGTGGCGTTTCGCATCCGTGCGGGGGGCGGCCTCAGCGGCGCAGGACGCGGCGGGCCAGCACGTTGCCGAGCAGCTGCACCAGCTGCACGATCACGATGATCACGAGCACCGCGGCCCAGGTGACGACCGGCTCGAACTGCCGGTAGCCGTACTGGATCGCGAAGTTGCCGAGCCCGCCGGCGCCGATGTATCCGGCGACCGCCGACATGTCGATCACGGCGACGAACACGAACGTGTAGCCGAGGATCAGCGGACCGAGCGCCTCCGGCAGCAGCACCGTGCGGACGATCCGGAACCGGCTCGCTCCGACCGACCGCGCCGCCTCGATCACGCCGGGCTGCACGGTCAGCAGGTTCTGCTCCACGATCCGCCCGATGCCGAAGGCGGCGCCGAGCGAGAGGGTGAAGACGATGGCGTCCGTGCCGATGCCGGAGCCGACCACCAGCCGGGCCAGCGGCTGGGCCGCGGCGATGAAGATGATGAACGGGATCGGCCGGAACACGTTCACGATCACGTTGAGCAGTCCGTGGACCACCCGGTTCGCGTAGAGGGCGCCGCCGCGGGTGAGCGCGAGGCCCAGTCCGATCAGCAGTCCGCCGAGCCCGCCGAAGAGGAGGCTCAGCGCGACGATGTAGAGCGTCTCGCCGGTCGCCTGGACGAGCTTGGGCAGGAGCGGGATCAGCTCGTTCATCGGGGCACCTCCGTGAGGGCGACGCGTCCGCCGAGGCGGGCGAGGAGGGGGTCGACGACGCCGTCCGGCGCGTCGAGGGCGACCGTGAGGTGGCCGAAGGCCCGCCCGCGGACGTCGGTGATGCCGCCGTAGACGAGCTCGAGCGGCACGCCGGCGGCCGCGACCTCGGCGAAGACGTCGCCCTGGGAGGCGGAGTCGTCCGAGAACGAGAGCGTGACCAGCCGGCCGCGGTGGCGCGCGCGCAGCACGGCCGCCTCCGCGGGCGAGGGCACCGAGCGGACGACCGTGGAGACGAAGCGGCGGGTGACCGGCTCGCGCGGGGCCGAGAACACCTCGAAGACGGGCCCGCGCTCCACGATGCGGCCCGACTCCATCACCGCGACCTTCGTCGCGAGCTGCTGGACCACGTCCATCTCGTGGGTGATCACGACGATGGTGACGCCCAGCTCCTCATTGATGCGGCGGAGGAGGGCGAGCACCTCGCCGGTGGTGTCCGGGTCGAGCGCGCTGGTGGCCTCGTCGGCCAGCAGGATGCGCGGGGAGGCGGCGAGGGCGCGGGCGATGCCGACGCGCTGCTTCTGCCCGCCCGAGAGCTGCTCCGGGTGGCTGCGCGCCTTGTCGCTCAGGCCGACGAAGCGGAGCATCTCGTCGACGCGGGCGCGCTGCTCCGCGCGCGGGACGCCCGCGACCTGCAGCGGGTAGGCGACGTTCTGCCCCACGGTCTTCGAGCCGAACAGGTTGAACTGCTGGAAGATCATCCCGATCCCCAGGCGCAGCCGGCGCAGCTCGCGCTCGGGCAGGCCCACGGTCTCGCGGCCGTCGATCTCGATGCTGCCGCTGGTCGCGGGCTCGAGGGCGTTGACGAGGCGCGCGAGCGTGCTCTTGCCGGCGCCGGAGTAGCCGATCACGCCGTAGACGTCGCCCGCCTCGATCTCGAGGCTCACGCCGTCGACGGCCGCGGTCGGGGCGGCGCCGCGCCCTGCGCCGGGGTACACCTTGCGCACGTCGGTCATGCGGATGAGCGGCACGGGGCGCCCTTTCTGTTGCGGGGGAGGCGCGGGACCGCGCCGGTGGGGAGCTCCGCGAGCGGAGGACCCGACCGGCGCGGTGCCGCGGATGCCGGAGTCAGGAGGCGGCGGAGATGTCGGTCTCGGCGGACTCGAGCGAGGTCTCCAGCTCGGAGGCGGGCGTCTTCAGGAAGACCGCGGTGCCGCCGGACTGCTCCGAGACGCCGTCGAGCACGTCCTGGCTGTCCTGGTAGATCGAGACGAGCTTCGTGTAGGTCTCGTTCTCGGCGTCGTCGGCCCGGGCGGCGAAGATGTTCGTGTAGAGCAGGGAGGCGGGGTCGCTCGGGTCGTCCTGGGCGATCGCGTCCGAGGCCTTGAGGCCCGCGTTCTCGATGAAGTCGTTGTTGATGATCGCGGCGGCCACGTCCGGGAGCGACGTCGGGGTGAGGGAGGCCTCGAGCGCGGTGACCTCCACCTTCGAGGAGGACTCGACGTCGTCGACGTTCGAGAGCACTCCGCCGCCGTCCTTCAGCTCGACGAGCCCGGCCGACTGCAGCACCAGCAGCGCGCGCGCCTGATTGGTCTCGTCGTTGGGGATCGCGACGGTGGAACCGGTGGGGATGTCCGCGACGTCGTCGTACTGCGAGGAGTAGAGGCCGAGCGGGTAGATCGCGGTCGCGCCGATCGGCACGAGGTCGGCGTCGGCCGAGGTGTTGTACTGCGCCAGGTAGGCGATGTGCTGGAACTGGTTGAGGTCGATCTCGCCCTCGGTGAGGGCGGGGTTGGGCTGGTTGTAGTCGCTGAAGTCGACGATCTCGACGTCGATCCCGGCGGCGGCGGCGGCCTTCTCGTAGGTGGCCCAGTAGGGGTCGCTCGCGCCGACTACGCCGATGCGGACGGTGTCGTCGCCACCGCCCGCGCCGGAGCAGCCGGCGAGGAGGAGGGCGGCGGAGGCGGCGATCGCGGAGGTCGCGAGGAGTCGGGTGCGCAGGGTCATGGCTGTGGGGATCCTTCCGTGGAGAGGATCCGGGCACTCGGCGCCGACCGGGCGGTGCTGGTCACCGCCGGCGCTGCGACCGGCCTCCGGTCGCTCGGCGCCGCGACTGCGCGGATCCCGGGGATCACCTTACGAAGGCGGTCGGACCCGCGCGGAACCCGCGCGTAACACGGCGACTCGGAGGCAGCGGAGGTGCCCGCTCACCGCCAGAGCGCGGCGTGGCGGCCGCTCAGCGCGGGATCGCGCCGTGCCGCGCGCACGAGCTCTCGAGAGCGCTGGGGCTGCTGCTCAGCGCCTGAGCGCGCCGTGGCGGCCGCTCAGCTCGCGAGCGCGCCGTCCTCGCCCGCCGACGCCTCGTGCTTGGCGATCCGCTTCGCGATCGCGTCGCGCTCGGCCCGGAGCGACGCGATGGTCGGCTTGTCCAGGCGGGGGTCGGCCAGGTCGGCGAAGGGGCTCGCGGCGCCGGTGCGCGCGGACACGAGCGCGGCGTACGCCTTCGTCGCGGCGCGGAGCTCGGCTCCCGCCCGTTCGACCTTCCGCGGCTTCGACTCCTTGTCCGAGACGAGTCGGGCGTGCTTGTCGAGGGCGTCTACCAGCGCGCGATGCGCGGCGTCAATCTTCTTGCTCATAGGCGCATTATGGCGCAGGATCGGCGCACGGCGCCGAACGCGTCCCGCACCAGCCCTCCGTGCCCCTTCGCGAGAGGCCGCTCGGGTGCGCGACACGCAGGGGAGGCGTACCGGAGCGGCATCTCGCGGGGAGGGGACGGGCGGGTCAGCGGGCGACCGGCGTGGAGACGGACGACGCGCCGGCGCTGGTGGCCACCGCGTCGAGGACTCGCTGCACGTCGAGGGCGTCGGCGAAGGTGGGCGTGACCGCCGTGCCGCCGGCGATCGCCTCGACGAGGTCGACGACCTGGTGCGTGAAGAGGTGCTCGTAGCCGATGCCGTGCCCGGTCGGCCACCACGCCGCCATGTACGGGTGCGCCGGCTCGGTGACCTGGATGCGCCGGAAGCCCTGCGCCTCCTCGGGGTCGCGGGCGTCGTAGTACTCGAGCTCGTTCATCCGCTCGAAGTCGAACGCGATCGAGCCGAGCTCGCCGTTCACCTCGATCCGGTTGGCGTTGCGGCGGCCGGTCGCGACGCGGGTCGCCTCGAAGACGCCCAGGGCACCGCCCTCGAAGGAGGCGGTGAAGGCCGCGGCGTCGTCGACGGTCACGGCGCCGCGCGGGGCGTCGGCACCGGCGCGGCCGCCGAGGCCGACCTGCTCGCTGAGCACGGGGCGCTCGGTGGTGAAGGTGCGCAGCGTCGCCGAGACCGAGGTGATGCCGCGGCCGGTCAGCCACTGGGCGGTGTCGATGCTGTGCGCGCCGATGTCGCCGAGGGCGCCCGAGCCGGCGCGCTCCTTCTGCAGGCGCCAGGTCAGCGGCGCCTCGGAGTCGGACAGCCAGTCCTGCAGGTACTGGGCGCGCACGTGGCGGATGTCGCCGAGGCGGCCCTCCTCGATGAAGCGCTTGGCGAGGGCGAGGGCCGGAGTGCGGCGGTAGCTGAAGCCGCACATCGCAACCTTCCCGGAGGCGGCGGCCGCGGCGACCATCCGCTCCGCCTCCTCGACGGAGTTGGCGAGTGGCTTCTCGCACAGCACGTGCTTGCCGGCCTCGAGGGCCGCGATGGCGATCTCGGCGTGGGTGTCGCCCGGGGTGCAGATGTCGACGAGGTCGATGTCGTCGCGGGCGATGACGGCCCGCCAGTCGGTGGAGGCCTCGCTCCAGCCCAGCCGCTCGGCGCGCTCGGCGGTCGAGTCGGGGTTGCTCCCCACGAGCACGGCGAGCTCGGGGCGGAGGGGGAGGGGGAAGAAGCGGGAGGCGGTGCGCCAGGCGTGCGAGTGGGTGCGGCCCATGAAGGCGGTCCCCACCATCGCGACGCGCAGGGCTCGGTCGTTCGACATCGTCGTCCTTTCGTCGGCCGTACGACCCTGCCACGGGTCGGGGCGCGGGCGCTACCGCGCTCGGCGAGGCCGCCTCCGGGGCGACGCGCCCGGGCTGCACGGACATGAGCGCGTTCATAGGGTTCGGAGAGCGCTCTATCACGGACGGAATGTCTCAACCGCCGCCGTCAGATGTCGCGTAATCCCGCGGATCCCAGCCCTGACGCGGTAGCAGGAAGCCCTTGGGGCGACTGGGCGATCACTCGAACCGCCTTCGAATCGGTTCAGAACTTTTGCTTGACCCGCGACGTAAGTGGAAGTAGCTTCATCCGCATGGTCACCGCAGACCCCCGCAGCACTGCTGCACAGCCTCTTCCCCGCACCTCCGACGAGTCTCAGCAGCTGCTTCTGCAGATGCGCGGCATCGTGAAGGTCTTCCCCGGCGCCCGTGCTCTCGACGGCGTCGACCTCGATGTCCGACCCGGTGAGGTGCACTGCCTCCTCGGCCAGAACGGCGCCGGCAAGTCCACCCTCATCAAGACCCTCGCCGGGGCCCACCAGCCCACCGAGGGCGAGATCCTCGTCGACGGGAACGTCGTCACGATCCCGTCCCCGACGGCGGCCCTCGCCCTGGGCATCGCGACGATGTACCAGGAGCTCGACGTCGTCGACGGCCTCTCCGTCGCCGAGAACATCTTCCTCGGCCACGAGCTCTCCCGCGGCGGCTTCACCGCCCGGGCGAAGGCCACGAGGATCACCCGCGAGCTGATGGAGCGCCTCGGGCACTCCGAGATCTCGCCGAACCGCGAGGTCGGCACGCTCTCCGCCGCCGGCAAGCAGATCGTGCAGATGGCCCGTGCCCTCTCGCACGACGCGCGGGTCATCATCATGGACGAGCCCTCCGCGGTGCTCGACTCCGAGGAGGTGGAGAACCTCTTCCACGTGGTGCGCCAGCTCACCGCCTCCGGCGTCGCCATCGTCTACATCTCGCATCGCCTCGACGAGATCCGCGCCATCGGCGACCGGATCACCGTGATCAAGGACGGCGCGACCGTCGCGCAGAACCTCGCGGTCGCCGACACCCCCACCTCGAAGCTCATCACCCTGATGACCGGCCGCGCCGTCGAGTACGTCTTCCCGGACCGCCAGGAGCTCGACGTCGAGGCCGAGACGCTGCTGAAGGTCGAGAAGCTGGGCCTGCAGGGCTCCTTCTCGGACGTCTCCCTCGAGATCCGCGCCGGCGAGGTCGTCGGCCTCGCGGGGCTGGTCGGCTCCGGCCGCTCCGAGATCCTCGAGACCATCTACGGGGCGCGCCGCGCCAGCACCGGGACGGTCAGCGTGGCGGGCAAGCGCCTGCGCGCCGGCTCCGTCACCTCGGCGGTCGACGCCGGCATCGGCCTCTGCCCGGAGGAGCGCAAGAGCCAGGGCCTGCTCCTGGACGAGCCGGTCTACCGCAACATCACCCTCTCGACCTTCGACCGCTTCGCCAAGCGCGGCTTCCTCGACGAGCGCTCCGAGCGCGCGGCGGCGGCCGAGCAGGCGGTCTCCCTCGACCTGCGGCCCTCCGGGGTCGACCGCGACGCCCGCACCCTCTCCGGAGGCAACCAGCAGAAGGCGCTCCTCGCCCGCTGGCTCGTGCGCGGCTGCCGCGTCCTGCTGCTCGACGAGCCGACCCGCGGGGTCGACGTCGGCGCACGGGCCGAGATCTACACCCTGATCAGGGACCTCGCGACCAACGGCGCCGCCGTGCTCGTGGTCTCCAGCGAGATCGGCGAGGTCCTCGGACTCTCCGACCGAGTGCTCGTGATCTCCGACGGCGCCGTGGTCCACGAGGGCCCGGCCGATTCGATCGACGAGCACCGCGTGCTCGATCTCGTCATGGAAGGAAGTGCAGCGTGAGCGGACAGCTCGACACCGCGTCGCCGTCGATCGGCGGTCCGCAGGAGGACGCCGCCCGTCACGCGTCGGCCGCGACGGGAGGCTCCTCCGGGGGCGTGCCCTCGAAGGACTCCCGCTCCGGGATCGCCCGCCTCATGCAGGGCTCCCTCGGCCGCAACGTCGGGCTGCTGCTCGCGCTGGTGATCCTCTGCATCGTCGGATTCGCCACCGCGGGGGAGCGCTTCGCCAGCGTCGACAACGTGCTCACGATCCTCCGCCTCGCCGCGGTCATCGGCGTGCTGAGCATCGGGATGACCTTCGTCATCACCTCCGGCGGCATCGACCTCTCGGTCGGCTCCGTGATGGGGCTCGCGACGGTCTGGGCGAGCACGGTCTCGACCCAGTACTACGCGGCCAACACCTCCTGGCTGGTGATCGTGCTCACCGCGGTCGTCGTCGGCCTCGTCTGCGGCCTGATCAACGGCGCGCTGATCGCCTACGGCCGGGTCGTCGCCTTCATGGCGACCCTGGCGATGCTCGTCGCCGCCCGCGGCTTCGCCGAGCTGATCTCGAACCGCCAGACGCAGGTCGTCACGGTCACGCCGTTCCTCGACTTCTTCCGCGCCGACGTGCTCGGCATCCCGGTGCTCGTGCTGATCTTCGTGGTCGTCGCCGTCGCCGGCTGGATCCTGCTCAACCGCACCACCTTCGGCCGCCGCACCATCGCGGTCGGCGGCAACCCGGAGGCGGCCCGCCTCGCCGGCATCAAGGTCCGCCGCCACACCATGTACGTCTACGGCCTCGCCGGGCTCACCGCCGGCATCGCCGCCGTCATGATGCTCGCCCGCACCACCGCCGGCAGCTCGACCAACGGCCTCCTCTACGAGCTCGACGCCATCGCGGCGGTCGTCGTCGGAGGCACGCTGCTGGCCGGCGGCCGCGGCACCATCGTCGGCACCGTGTTCGGCGTCCTCATCTTCACGACCCTGACCAACGTGTTCACGCAGAACAACATGTCGACCTCGACTCAGGCCGTCGCGAAGGGCGCGATCATCGTCGCCGCCGTCCTGCTGCAGCAGCGGTTCGCCGCCCGCGGCAGGAAGTCCTGACCCCGGGGCTCCGGCCCCGCTCCTCCACACACAGCAACCCACCCGACCACTCAGGTCACCTCTCCGAGGACACGTGTGCCCTCGGACCCCTCGGATCGATCGAAGGAGATCACTTCCATGCCCGCACGCCCCTTCACCCGCAGCCGCCTCTCCCGCACCGCCCGACTCGGCTCGGCCGGCGTCGCCTTCGGCGCCGTCGCGCTGATGCTCACCGGCTGCATCTCGAACGCCCCGGTCGAGACCGGCAACGCCGCCTCCGGCGGGACCGCCGCCGCCGTGGCCGCCTCGGACAACGACGCCTCCGGCGACAACGTCGTCATCGGCTTCACCGCTCCCGCCGCCGACCACGGCTGGATGGGCGCGGTCAGCCGCGCCGCCATCGCCGAGGCCGAGAAGTACGACGACGTGGAGCTCCGCACCGCGGAGGGCACCAACGACGTCAACCTCCAGATCAGCCAGGTCGAGACCTTCATCAACGACGGAGTCGACGCGATCGTGCTCCTGCCGATCGACGGAGCGGCGCTCACGCAGGTCGCCACCCAGGCGATGGAGGCGGGCATCACCGTCATCAACGTGGACCGCGAGTTCTCCAGCCCCTTCGCCGCCCGGTCGACCATCCTCGGCGACAACTACGGCATGGGCGTCAGCGCCGGCACCTACATCTGCGAGGAGCTCGGCGACAACCCCGACGCCGTCGTCGCCGAGATCGCCGGCATCGACTCCCTCCCGCTGACCCAGGAGCGCAGCCAGGGCTTCTCGGACGCGCTCGAGGGCTGCGGACTCGACGTGGACAACCGCGTCGCCGCCGACTTCACCGTCCAGGGCGGAGAGCAGGCCGCGGCCAACCTCCTCCAGGCCGCGCCGAAGATCGACGCCATCTGGAACCACGACGACGACCAGGGCGTCGGCGTCCTCGCGGCGATCGACACCGCCGGACGCGACGAGTTCCTCTTCGTCGGCGGCGCCGGCTCGGCCAACGTGATGCGCGCGATCGAGGCCGACGACTCCGTCGTCAAGGCCACGGTCGTCTACCCCTCGACCCAGGCCGCGGACGGCATCAAGCTCGCCCGCCTCGTCGAGCAGAACAAGTCGATGGCCGACACCAGCTCGCTCGGCGTCCCGCGCCAGATCCAGCTCTTCGCGCCGGTCGTCACCAAGGACAACGTCTCCGAGTACCTGCCCTCGGCCTTCGAGTCCTGATCGGCCCCACCAGCCCGGGTCGGCGCGGGAACCATCCCGCGCCGGCCCCCACCTCGGCGCCGCCCCGGGATCACTGACGACCCGCAGCGCAGCGCCACCGGCATCCGCGAGAGGAGGAGGAGTGCAAGACACCGGCCCCAGGGCCGGACAGGAGGAGACCGGATCCGCTCAGTCGTGCGGACAGCGACGGACCCGGCCTCTGCGATGAACACCTCATTGAAGGAATCACATCACGCATGAATGGTAAGCGATCCTCGAGAAGAAGCATCAGGCGTCTTCTCGCACTCGGCATCGCCGGGATGGTGACGGTCTCCGGACTCACCGCCCTCGGCCTGCCCGCCTCGGCCCACGACGGAGTGGACCACGGTTCCGAGGGCGGAGCATCCGCTCTCGACTGGAGCAACTACGAGAAGGTCCTGCTGACGAAGAACGTCGGCGAGCCCCTCGACCTGGCCGTCCTCCCGGACAAGTCGGTCCTCCACACCGCTCGGAACGGCGAGATCCGCCACACCGACCCCAAGACCGGCACCACCCGTGTCGTCAACACGATCCCCGTGTACCAGAACTCGGAGGACGGACTGCAGTCCGTCGGCATCGACCCCGACTTCGCCGAGAACAAGTGGGTCTACCTCGTCTACGCGCCCCCCGGGAACACCCCGACCGGCGCGGCTCCGAACATGCTGCCCGAGGGCGCGACCGACAGCTACTGGGACCAGTGGAAGGGCATCAACCGCCTCTCCCGGTTCAAGTGGACCGGCTCGGGCCTCGACCTCGCGAGCGAGCAGAAGATCATCGACATCGAGACCCAGCGCGGGCAGTGCTGCCACGTGGGTGCCGACTTCGACTGGGACGCCGACGGCAACCTGTACCTCTCCACCGGCGACAACACGCCGGCGAGCGCTCCGGGTGCCGCGGGCTTCGCGCCGAACAACGACGCGCCCCGCATGAACCCGGGCTTCGACTCGCGTCGCGGCGCCGGCAACACGAACGACCTCCGCGGCAAGATCCTCCGGATCACCGTGCAGGAGGACGGCTCGTACACGATCCCCGACGGCAACCTCTTCCCGGTGGGAACCGAGAAGACCCGCCCCGAGATCTTCGTGATGGGCGTCCGCAACCCGTTCAAGATCGACGTCGACGCCGAGACGAACACCCTCTCCTGGGGCGACTACGGCCCCGACGCCACGAAGGCCGCTGCGGCCGACGGCGTCCGCGGCCCGATGGGCCTCGTCGAGTGGAACGCGACCGGACTGGACGAGCCGCACAACTCCGGCTGGCCCTACGTCCACGGACCCAACGCGCCGTACAACGAGTGGAACTTCGAGACGTCGACGCCCCGCGGCTTCTTCGACCCGGAGAACCTGAAGAACAACTCGCGCTGGAACACCGGCCTCGTCGACATCCCGGACGCCAAGGCGGCGACCGTCTACTACGGCGACAACCCCGGCGACCAGCCGTTCGACGAGCTCGTCAACTTCGGGACCAGCACCGGCCAGGGCCCCATGGGCGGACCGGTGTACCACTTCGACGCGGACAACCCCTCGACGTCGAAGTTCCCGGAGTACTGGGACAAGAAGACCTTCTTCGGCGAGTTCTCGCAGGACTACATCGCGGCGTTCACGCTCGATGAGGACCGCGCGGTCACGCACATCGAGGACTTCCTCCCCAACGCGGCGCTCAGCCAGGCCGCGCAGCCGATCCACGACAACCCGATGGACATGGAGTTCGGCCCCGACGGGTCGATGTACGTGATCGAGTACGGCGACGGATTCTTCCGCGCCAACCCCGACGCGGGCCTGTACCGGATCGACTACGCCGAGGGCAACAAGGCGCCGCAGGCCCGCTTCACCGCGACCCCCCTGTCCGCCTCGCAGACCCCGCTCGAGGTCACGTTCGACGCCAAGGGATCGACCGACCCCGAGGGCGACGCGCTCACCTACGACTGGGACTTCGACGGCGACGGCACCTTCGACGCCACCGGAGTGACCGTCAAGAAGACCTACACCGAGCTCGGACAGTTCACGGCCCGTCTGCGCGTCACCGACGCCAAGGGCAAGTTCAGCCTGACCTCGCGGGTCATCTCGGTCGGCAACCAGGCGCCGCAGATCCAGATCCAGACGCCCGGCAACGGCTCGTTCTTCAGCTGGGGCGACGCGATCCCCTACCAGGTGACCGGCAAGGACGCTGAGGACGGCGATCAGATCGTCAGCAGCCGCGTGGGCTGGACCTACGGCCTCGGCCACGACGAGCACGCCCACCCCGAGGTCACCGGCACCGGTGCCAAGGGAGCGTTCCCGACGTCCAAGGACTCGCCCGAGCACGGCCCCGGCGCGCTGCTGTACGGCACCGTCGTCGTGACCTACACGGACGGCGGCTTCAACGGCCTGCCCCCGGCTGCGGCCGAGGCGACGCTGCGGCTGAACCCGAAGACGCAGGAGGCGGAGCACGCCGCCCGTGAGGGCGTCCTGCCCTACGCGGACACCACCGCCAGCGGCGGCAACGCCGTCAGCGGACTCGGTGCGGGATCCTTCCTGCGCTGGGACCCGGTGAACTTCGCCAACCTGACCGGCGTCGTGGTCCGCGCCACCGGTGAGGGCACCGTCGACCTCCGCTGGAACGCTGCCGACGCAGCGCCCTTCGGAACGGCGACCATCCCCGCGGGAGCCGGCTGGAAGGACGTCCTCGTCCCCTTCGGCACCAACGTCCCCCGCGGCACCGGCTCGCTCTACGTGACCTCGCCCAGCGGCCTGTCGCTCGACTCCCTCACCTTCCAGGGTGCCGGCGCCGGTGACAAGACGGCTCCGACCGTCGCGGCGACCCTCGACCCGGCAGCGCCTGCGGGCGTCGGCGGCGTCTACAACAAGCCCGTGACCCTCGGCCTCACCGCCACGGACAACGGAGCGCTCTCCACCGTCCAGTACTCGGCCGACAACGGCACGACGTGGACCACGGTCCGCGCCGTCAACGGCGCGTACACGGTCCCGTTCACCACGAACGGCGCCCGGACGATCCAGTACCGCGCCACCGACACCGGCGGCAACGTCTCGGCGGTCGGCACGGTGAAGTTCACGATCGACCTGGCCGCGGCGAACGCCCCGACCGCCGCGTCGACCACCACCGTGGCGCTCTCGGCTCCCCGCGTGACCTTCGGGGCACCCGGCGAGGCGACCGTCACGGTCACCGGTCAGGGTGGGAACCCCGGCGGAGAGGTCGTCCTCTACGAGGGCGCCACCGAGCTGGGCCGCGCGACGCTGAAGGACGGCAAGGCGACCTTCGCCCTGCCGAAGACCCTCGGCGCCGGCACCCACACCCTCCGTGCGGCGTACGGCTCGGACGCCACCTTCAAGGCCTCGGAGGGCACCGCCCGCCTGATCGTCTCGAAGGCCGCCTCGGAGCTCACCGCGACCGTCTCGCCCAACCCGGTCAAGCCGGGCGCCAGCGCGCAGGTCACGGTCGACGCGAAGTCCTCGACGGGTGTCGCCGGCACCGGTCAGGTGAGCGTGATGGTGAAGAGGAACCTCTCCACCGTCGCGATGCTCACCGGGACCCTCGACGAGAACGGGCACGTCGTGGTGACGCTCCCGAAGCTCGCGGCGGGCAGCTACAAGCTGACCGTCACCCACACCGCCACGGCGGACACCAACGCCGCGTCGGCGCTGCTGAACCTGACCGTCCAGCAGTAGCCCCCGCGCAGGGGCCGGCCGGCTCGACCGGGCCGGCCGGCCCCCCACCCCCTGCACCATCTGCCATTTCGAAGGAGAAATGATGCACCACCACCACGCATCCATCACGGCCAAGCCGATGAGCCGGCGCTCGCTGATGACGGCCCTGGCCGCATCGACCGTCGCGGTCGGCGTCGGAGCGGGAGCCCTCGCGGCACCCGCCACGGCCGCCCCCGCGCCCTCGTCCGGATCCACGCGCCTGGTCCCGATCAACCGCATCGGCATCCAGCTCTACAGCGTCCGCGACAAGGTCTCGTCGCTCGGCTTCCGGGCCGTCTTCGAGGAGCTCGGCCGCATCGGCTACAGCGAGATCGAGTTCGCCGGGTACACCCAGGGCAACGTCGGAGCGATCACCCCGCAGCAGATCCGCCAGCTGCTCGACGACAACGGCCTCCGCGCCGTCGGCTCGCACGTCGGCACCAACCTCCTCCGCTCGGAGCTGGGCAAGCAGATCGAGATCGCGCAGATCCTCGGCACGCCGCACCTCGGCACCGGCAACGCGCCCACCAACGTCAACACCAAGGCGGGCTACCTCGCCGCGGCGGAGGAGTGGAACAAGTGGGGCCAGCAGGTCTCGGCCGCGGGCATGAAGCTCTACCAGCACAACCACGCCGGTGAGTTCGGGTTCGCCACGGACGACCCCAAGACCCGCCTGTACGACCTCTTCTACGACAACACCGACCCGCGTCACGTGTACCTCGAGATGGACGTCTACTGGGCGTACGTCGGCAAGAAGCTCTACCCGGGCTTCGAGCCGCTCGACTACATCAAGCGCAACCCGCGCCGCTACCCGATCCTGCACCTCAAGGACGGCAAGACGAACAACGCCAACACCAACGGCTACGACATCGTCGAGTTCGGCGCGGGCAACCTGCCCTACCAGGCGTTCCTCTCGGAGCTGCGCGACCGCGGCCAGCGCTTCGGCGTCTGGGAGCAGGACACCGCTCCCACGCTGGCGACGCCGCCGAGCACGGGGAACTCCCTCGAGGCCGCTTCCCGCAGCTACTCCGCGATCGCTGCGCTCCGTGGCTGAGCGCAGCCCGCGCCGCGCGCGCCGCACCGACAGCACCACCACCAGCACGACGCGCACGAGCGCACCGAGGAGAACCCCCATGAAGTGGAAGACGCCCACGGCGGTCCTCGCGGCCGCCTCCCTCGCGATGGTCGCCGCACCGTCCGCCTTCGCGGCGACGACGGACTGCACCACCGAGCTCGGGAACCAGACGATCACCGGAGACCTCAACGTCGGCGCGGGCCAGACCTGCGTGCTCGGCAACGTGACCGTCACCGGCAACGTCATCGTCGGCGACGACGCCTGGCTGGACGCCACCTCGGCGACCATCGGCGGCGACGTCATCGGCACCGACGCGTACGGCATCTCGATCGACGGCACCAGCGTCGGCGGAGACGTCGTCTCGTTCTCGGACGGCAGCCGCAACGGCTTCCTCTACCTGCGCGACCTCACGGTCGGCGGCATGGTCGAGGCCGGCGGGATCGACGTCGAGTTCAGCGACCTCTCGGTCGACGGCTCGGTCAGCACCGACGCGGCGAACTACGTCGACGTCGACCGCACCAGCGTCGGCGGCGACGCCACCTTCGCCGGCAGCGACTTCGGCGTGAACGTGCAGGGCGCCATCGTCGGCGGCTCGCTCGCCGTCACCGGCTCCTCGCGCGGCGTCCTCCTGGGCGCGAACGAGGACGGCTCGGCCTCGGCGCTCGGCAACACGGTGGGCGGGAACCTCACGCTCTCGGGCAACTCCGGCAACGTCCAGCTCGCGGGCTCGACGGTCGGCGGGCGCATCGCGCTCGCCGACAACGCGCCGGCGGTCAACTTCGGCGCGGGCAACACCGCCGCCGGAGTCGACGGCACCTTCACGGGAACGGCGGCGGGCGCTGCGGCGGCCGGCGACCAGGCTGTGGCCGTCATCGTCCCCGAGGCCAACAAGGGCGAGCTGACCTGGACGCTCGAGGGCACCAGCAACCTGGTGAACCTCGGCGTCGCCGAGGAGCAGGGCGACCACTTCGCCGCCTCCGGTGAGCTCGTGCCGGTCCGCGTGACCGACACCCGCCTCAACGGCCCGGCCTGGTCGGTCACCGGCCAGCTGAGCGACTTCCGCTCCGGCGAGAAGACGTTCTCGGGCAAGCACCTCGGCTGGACCCCCGAGGTCCTGGAGAACACGGGCGGTGCCGTCGCCGGCGCAGCCGTCCCCTCCGGGTTCGACTCGGGCAACGGCCTCGCCACGCCCCGCGTCCTCGGCTCCGCCGCGGCGCAGCACCCGACCGGATCCTCGGTCCTGGGCGCCGACCTCGACCTGAAGCTCCCGCTCTCGGTCGGAACCGGCACCTACACCGCGACGCTGACGCTCACCGCGCTCGGCTAGCACCGGTGGGGCGGCCTCCGGGCCGCCCCACCCTCACCCCGTCTCTCCGCGAGACGCCACTCCGGTCCGCCCCGCTCGGCGTGCCGCGTACCGGAGCGGCGTCCCGCGGGGAGGCATCCCCCCTTGCAACGGAAGCCTGATCGATGTCGCTCATGCCACGCACCTCCCGCACCACCGCCGCCCTGCTGCTGATGACGCTCCTCGCAGCCGGCGGCCTCTCGGCTCAGGCGGGTGCCCAGGAGGCGGACCCCGCCTCCACGCCGGTCACCTGGGGGGTGCGCCCCGCCGACACCGAGCAGGGCAGCGAGCGGCCGAACTACGCGTACGCCCTCGATCCCGGCGGACGCCTCAGCGACGCCCTGATCGTCTCCAACTACGACGACGAGGAGCAGACGTTCCGCGTCTACGGCTCCGACGGCTTCATCACCGAGGCCGGCCAGCTCGACCTGCTCCCCGCCGCGGAGCCCTCGACGCAGCTCGGCAGCTGGATCGCGTTCCCCGAGCCCGAGGTCACCGTGCCCGCCGGCGAGAGCGTGCAGGTCCCGTTCGAGGTCGTCGTCCCCGACGACGTGACCCCGGGCGACTACGCCGCGGGCGTCGTCTCCTCGATCCTGGTGCAGGGCGAGACCGGAGTCTCGGTCGACCGGCGCCTGGGCTCGCGGATGTACCTCCGCGTCGGCGGCGAGCTCGCCCCGCGCCTGTCGATCGACGGCCTCGCCGTCTCGTACCAGGGCGGCTGGAACCCCTTCGCCCCCGGCTCCGCGACCGTCGACTACACCGTGACCAACGCGGGCAACACCCGCATCGCGCCGGGCGCCGAGATCAGCGTCGCCGGCCTCTTCGGCCTCGCGCCGGTGTCCGCGACCGACCCGGAGCCGCTGCCCGAGCTCCTCCCCGGAACCTCCGTCTCGCGCACCGTGACCGTCGCCGGAGTCTGGCCGCTCTTCGTCGCGACCGCCCGCGCCGCGCTCTCGGGCACCGTCGTCACCGCCGACCAGGCCGCGCAGGCCGACTCCGCCGTCGTCGTCCCCGACGTGCCGGTCGCCACCGCCGAGACCTCGGCCGCGGCCGTGCCGTGGAGCGCCGTGCTCCTCCTCGCCCTGCTCATCGGGCTCATCGTGCTGGCCGTCGTCCGCCGCCGCCGCCGGGCCGCGGGGGAGCAGGCGCGCATCGACGCCGCCGTCGCCGCCGCTCTCGGCGCCCAGCCGGAGGACGCCGACCGCGCGGAGGTCCGCTCCTGACCGGGTGCGGCCGACGCGGTCCGCGGGGGATCGCGCCGGCGCGGCCCGCCGCCTCCGGGCGCGCGGCCGCCGCTCTAGCGGACCGCCCGCCCCTCGGCGCGCAGCTGCTCGAGGAAGCCGTCCACCACGGCGGGGCTGAGCAGGTGCCCGCGCAGCATCAGCGCGGCACCGCGCACGCCCCCGCTGCCGCCCAGCTCGGCGGTCACCACGTCGAGCCGCTGCGTCGCGAGGGGGAGGGAGCGCTCGTCGATCACCGAGCGCACGGCCGTCAGGATCTCCGGGCTGGCGAGGGCGACCGCGCCGCCCAGCACGATGACGGAGGGGTTCAGCAGGCTCACGCAGGTGGCCAGCACCTCGCCGAGCTGGAGTCCCGCGATCCGCGCCGCCTCCACGGCCTCGGGATCGCGCGCCTTCAGCAGGTCGATCAGCTCGCGCACCGACTGCACGTCGCGGCCCGCCCGGGCGAGCCCGGCGGCCAGAGCGGAGCCGCCCGCGACCGCCTCGAGGTCCCCCTCCTGACCGCCCGCCGCGGCCGGGGCCGTGCGCGGCACCTGGACGTGGCCGAGATCACCCGCGGAGCCGAGGGCTCCGCGCTGGAGCAGCCCGGAGGAGACGATGCCCGCGCCGATGCCGGTGCCGACCTTCACGAACATCAGGTCGAGGGCGTGCGGGAAGCGCGAGGCCCGCTCACCGAGCGCCAGCAGGTTCACGTCGTTGTCGACGAGCACCGTGGTGTCGTAGCGCCGGCGCACGAAGGCGGGGATGTCGAAGCCGTCCCAGCCGGGCATGATCGGCGGGCGCACCGGGCGGCCGCTCGCGTGCTCCACCGGGCCGGGCACGCCGACCCCGATGCCCGCGAGGGCGGAGCGGTCGACCCCGGCCGCAGCGAGGATCCCGTCGCAGACGTCGAGCGCGTGCCCGAGGACCGCCACGGGGCCCTGCGCGATGTCGAGCTCCTCGCGGCGCTCGGCGATGATGCGGCCGTCGAAGTCGGTCAGCGCGATGGTCGAGTGCGCCGCGCCCAGGTCGATGGCCAGGAGCGAGCGGACGCCCGGGTCGAAGACGAGGCGCGCGGAGGGGCGGCCGCCGGTCGACGGAGCGCGGTCGAGGTGCGCGATCAGTCCGAGGTCGAAGAACTGCTCCAGGCGCGTCATCACCGCGGTCCGCGCGAGGCCCGTCTCCTCGACCAGCTCGGCGCGGGTGCGCGGTCGACCGTCGGCGAACAGCCTCAGCATGTCGCCGGTCGCGGTACCCGCGCGCTCGGCCACGCTCAGCTCCTTCTCTCGGCCCGGAGAACGGGTTCGGGGGACAGCACACCTGAGGAAACCAGTCGACGCACGGTCGCGCAATCTCGGCGGGCCCTGCGTGCGGGTCCTGCGCAACACGGCCGGCCGGAGGCGCGACGCGCGCCCGGCCGAGGCCCCTCCCCACTCCGATCGCCCGGGTGCGCCCCGACGATCGCCGCTCAGCCAGCCCTTCCAGACAGGAGAGAACGATGACCTCGTCCGACACCACCACCAAAGGCGCCCCCCGATCGAGCGGGCGCATCGGCCTCTGGCTGATCGGGGCCCGGGGCAGCGTCGCCACCACGGCCGCCGTGGGCCTGCACGCCATCGCCGCCGGAGCCGCGCCCAGCTCGGGCTGCGCCACCGCGACCCCCGCCTTCGAGGACGTCCCGCTCGCCGGGTTCGCCGACATCGTCATCGGCGGCCACGACGTCTCGCCGACCCCGCTGCTCGAGAAGGCCACGGGCCTCGCGGCCGGCGGCATGTTCCCGACCTCGGTCGTCGCCGAGGTGGCCGACCGGATCGACGCGACCGACGCCGAGATCCGCCTCGCCCCCTCCGACGCCGGGTCGCAGCAGGAGGAGATCGACCGCCGGGCCGCCGACATCGTCGCCTTCCGCGAGCGCCACGGCCTCGCCCGGGTCGTCGTGATCGACGTCGCCTCGACCGAGGTGCTGCCGGCCGACCGTCCCGAGTTCCACGACCTCGCCGCTCTGCGCGCCGCCCTGGCGCGTCCGGGCGAGCGCCTCCTGCCGCCGAGCTCGATCGCCGCCCTCTCGGCCGTCGTCGCGGGCGCGGCCTACGCCTGCTTCACTCCCTCGACCGCGCTGGCCCTGCCGGCCCTGGAGGAGTGGGCCGCCGAGGCCGGGATCCCGATCGCCGGCCAGGACGGCAAGACGGGGGAGACCCTGCTCCGCAGCGTGCTCGCGCCGATGTTCACGGCGCGCGGGATGCGCGTGCTCTCCTGGGCGGGGGCGAACCTCCTCGGCGGCGGCGACGGGCAGACCCTCGCCGACCCGGAGGCGGTGCGCTCGAAGCTCGTCTCGAAGAACCGCGGACTCCGCAGCCTCCTCGGCGACGACGTCGTCACTCCGCTCCACATCGACAACGTCCCGGACCTCGGCGACGTCAAGACCGCCTGGGACCACGTGCACGCCGAGGGCTTCCTCGGCTCGCGGATCACGGTGCAGACGATCTGGTCGGCGTACGACTCGGCCCTCGCGGCGCCGCTGATCCTCGACCTCGCCCGCCTGCTGGCGCTCGCGGACGAGGCCGGCGTCTCGGGCCCGGTCGGCGAGCTCGGCTTCTTCTTCAAGGACCCGTGGGGCAGCGACGTGCACGGCTTCGCCGAGCAGACCGCGGAGCTGGTGGCCTGGTCCGCCCGCACCGGCGCGCTCGTCGCCGAGCGCCGCACCCCGGTGACGAGCGGGACGCGGAGCGATGGCTGAGCTGCGCGACTACCTCGAGCTCGTCCGCGCGAAGGCCGCGCTGACCGTGATCGGCGACACCGTCGCGGGCGGAGCGTGGGCGGGCCGCGGAGTGGGAGCGCGCACGGTCGCGCTCCCGCTGTCCTCGGCGCTGCTCTACTCGGCGGGCATGGCGCTCAACGACTACGCGGACGCCGAGCTCGACGCCCGGGAGCGGCCCGAGCGGCCGATCCCCTCGGGGCGCATCCGGCGCTCGGCGGCACTGGGCACGGCGGCCGCGCTGACCGCGGCGGGGATCGTCGTGGCGGCCGTCGTGGACGGGCGGCGCTCGCTCGCGCTCTCGCTGCCGCTCGCGGCCGGGATCTGGTCGTACGACCTGCTCGCGAAGCCGACTCCGCTGGGCCCGGTCGTGATGGCGGCCTGCCGCGGTCTCGACGTGCTGCTCGGCGCGGGCGTCGACGGCGTGCGCGCGGCGGCCCCCGCCTCCGCCGCTGTGGCCGCGCACACGCTCGGCGTCACCGTGCTCTCGCACGGCGAGGTGCACGGCACCACCCCGGTCGCGGCGGGAGCGGTCTCGGCCGGCACCGCGGCGATCGCGCTGTCCACCGCGGCCGGCGCTCTGGCCGAGCGCCGGGCCGCCCCCGCCGCGGTCGTCGCCGCGGGCCTCGGGCGCTGGCTCCTGCTCGTGCTCACCGCGCAGCTGCAGTCCGTGCGGACGCCGACGGCCGCGGCCGCGCGGACGGCCACCCGCGCGGGCATCACCGGGATGATCCCGCTGCAGGCCGCGCTCGCCGGTCTGAAGCGTCCCGAGCTGGGCGCGGCGCTGCTCGCGCTCGACGCGCTCGGCTCCCTCCTGCTCCGCCGCCCGCGGACGGCGGACATCACATGAGCACCACCGGACCCGTCCTCGGCTACGGCACCAACGGCTTCGCCGACCACACCCTCGACGACGCGCTCACGGTGATCCACGCCGCGGGGTACCGCGCCGTCGCGCTCACCCTCGGGCACCCGCACCTCGATCCCTTCGCGGCCGACTGGCGCGAGCGGACGCTGGCGCTCCGGTCGCGGCTCGACGAGCTGGGCCTGCGCGTGGTCGTCGAGACGGGAGCGCGGTACCTGCTCGACCCGTTCGCGAAGCACCGCCCCACGCTGGTCGACGAGGAGGCCGGCCCCCGGGTCCGCTTCCTCGAGCGCGCGATCGAGATCGCCGCGCTGCTGGGCGCCGACGCCGTCTCCCTCTGGTCGGGGATCGTGCCGGCGGGCGCCGATGCGGCCGCTGCCTGGCGGCTGCTCGTCGAGCGGATGCGCGGCGTCGTCGCGACGGCCGAGCGCCACGGCGTGCGGCTGGCCGTCGAGCCCGAGCCGGGGATGCTGGTGGAGACGGTCGCCGACGCGCTGCTGCTGCGCCGCGAGCTCGGCGACCCGGAGTCGGTCGGGCTGACGGTCGACCTCGGCCACTGCGTCGTGGTGGAGCCGGACGGCGTGGTCGGAGCCCTCCGCAGCGCCGGGGACCTGCTCCTGAACGTGCAGGTCGACGACATGCTCCCGGAGCGGCACGAGCACCTCGAGCTCGGCACCGGATCGCTCGACCTCGCGGCCGCCTTCGCGACCCTCGCCGAGATCGGCTACCGCGGGATCGCCGCCGTCGAGCTGCCCCGGCACTCGCACGACGCGCCCCGCCTGGCCGTGGCGAGCCTCGCGGCGATGGAGGAGGCGCTCGGCGGCGCCTCCTCGCACGCCGAGCACCCGTGGACCGCGGCCGCCCGCGCCGCCGTCCTCGAGCGCCCGACGCGGATCGAGCGCTTCTTCCCCGCCGCGGGCCGCGAGGCCGGACGCGAGCCGCTCCGGCCCGCCGAGGACCCGCACGGCCTCGTCCACGGCACGCACGACGACGCGGCCCGCGCCGCCCTGGTGCAGGCCGCCGCGCAGGCGCTCGGCGACGACGACCTGGCCGCTCTCCTCCTCCGCCTCTACCGGGGCGGGGACGGCGCCGAGCGCCGCGGAGTGCTGGCCGGGCTGAACGCCCTCGGCGACCCGGGACCGGCGACGACCCTCGCCGGCCTCGAGCTGACCGCCGACGCCCTGCGCGCCAACGACACCCGGCTCGTCGCCGCGGCGATGGGCTCCTTCGCCCGCCGCCACCTCGATGCGCACGCCTGGCGGCACGGGGTGCTCAAGCTCGTCTTCCTCGGCGTCCCGCTCGCGGCGGTCGCCGGGCTGGAGGAGCGCAGCGACGCCGAGCTGCGCGCGATGGCCGGCCGCTTCGCGGACGAGCGCCGCGCGGCCGGGCGCCCGCTCCCGGACGATCTGGCGGTGCTCCTGCCGAGCTGACCGCCCCCGAACGCCGCCCCGACCGCGGGGCACCACCACCGATGAGAAAGGCGCGACGATGCGCATCTTCGACCCGCACATCCACATGACCTCCCGCACTACCGACGACTACCAGGCGATGTTCGACGCCGGCGTCCGCGCGGTCGTCGAACCCTCCTTCTGGCTCGGCCAGCCGCGCACGAACGTCGGCTCGTTCACGGACTACTTCGACGCCCTGATCGGCTGGGAGCGCTTCCGCGCCGCGCAGTTCGGCATCCGCCACCACTGCACCATCGGGCTCAACCCGAAGGAGGCGAACGACCCGCGCTGCCGGGCCGTCCTGCCCGAGCTCGACCGCTACCTCGCCAAGGACGGCGTCGTCGCGGTCGGCGAGACCGGCTACGACTCGCTCACCCCCGAGGAGAACCAGGTCTTCCGCCAGCAGCTCGAGCTCGCCGGCGAGCACGGCCTCCCCGCGATGGTGCACACCCCGCACCGCGACAAGGAGTCGGGCACCCGCCGGACCCTCGAGGTCGTCGCCGACTCGGGGCTCGAGCCCGGGCGGGTCCTCGTCGACCACCTCAACGAGGTCACCGTCGACGCGGTCCGCGACTCCGGCTGCTGGATGGGATTCTCCATCTACCCCGACACGAAGATGGACGAGACGCGCCTGGTGACGCTGGTCGAGCGGATCGGGCTGGACCGCGTGCTGGTCAACTCCGCCGCCGACTGGGGCCGCTCCGACCCGCTCACGACCGCGAAGACCGGCCGCCTCCTCCTCGTCGCCGGCTTCAGCGCGGGCGACGTGGACCGGCTGCTCTGGCAGAACCCGGTCGAGTTCTACGGGCAGAGCGGACGCCTGGACCTCTCGCCCGTCGCGGGCTTCGACGTGCAGGAGTCGGCCGGCCGCACCTTCGAGGGCAACTCCGTGCTCCGGGGCGCGCCGCGCGTGGCGGAGGTCGTGTGATGCACCTCTCCTACTGCACCAACGTCCATCCCGCCGAGGACCTGGCCGGAGTCGTCCGCCAGCTCGACGTGTACGCCGGACCCGCGCGCGTGGCCGCAGGGCTCGCCCTGGTCGGAGTCGGCCTGTGGATCCCGCGCGACCTCGCGGCCCGCCTGGTCGCCAGCGCCGAGGACCGCGCCGTCCTCCGCGCGGCCCTGCAGCGCAACGGCCTGGAGGTGCGCACGCTCAACGCCTTCCCGTACGCCGCGTTCCACGCCGAGGTCGTGAAGCTCGACGTCTACCGCCCCGACTGGACCACGCCGGAGCGCCTGCAGTACACGATCGACTGCGCGCGGATCCTGGCCGACCTGCTGCCCGCCGGCGCCGACGGCAGCATCTCGACTCTGCCGCTGGGCTGGCGCGAGGGCTGGGGACGGGAGCAGGACGAGGCCGCCTGCCGGAACCTCGCCCGGCTCGTCGAGGAGCTGCGCGACCTGCGCCGCTCCACCGGCCACGCGATCCGCCTGGCGGTCGAGCCCGAGCCCGGCTGCATCCTCGACACCGTGGACGACGTCGTCGACTGGCTGCACCCGCGCATCGGAGTGGTCGACCCGGCGTACGTAGGCGTGTGCCTGGACACCTGCCACCTCGCCGTCTCCTTCGCCGACCCGGTCTCGGCCGTCCGCCGCATCCGCGACGCGGGTCTGCGCGTGGTCAAGGTGCAGGCCTCGGCCGCGCTCCACCTGGAGGACCCCTCGGGCCGCGCCGCGCTCACGCCGTTCGTCGAGAAGCGCTACCTGCACCAGACCCGCGAGAACGGGATCGACGGGGTGCTCCGCGTCGACGACCTGCCCGAGGCGCTGGACACGCTCCCCGGCACCGGCCCGTGGCGCGTGCACTTCCACGTGCCGCTGCATCACCGGCCGGAGGCGCCGCTCTCGGCGACCACGGCCGTCCTGGCGGAGGCGGTCTCGGCGGTGGACGCCGCCTGGCCGTACGACGAGATCCACCTCGACGTCGAGACCTACACCTGGTCGGTGCTCGCCGACGCCCCGAGCGACCTCTCGACGGGCATCGGCGCCGAGCTCGCCTGGGCGGCCGCGCACCTGCTCACGCCCGCCTCCCGCGAGGCGCTGCTGGCGCCCCTCCTCCCGCAGGCGGCGGCGCTGTGAGGCCCGTGCTGCTGCTCGACGTGGTCGGGCTGACCTCGACGGCGCTCGCCGACATGCCCCGCCTCTCGCGGCTGGCCCGCGGGGGCGGGCGCCTGCCGCTGGACACGGTCCTGCCCGCGGTCACCTGCAGCGTGCAGTCGACCATGCTCACCGGCTCGATGCCCGCGCAGCACGGGATCGTCGGCAACGGCTGGTACTTCCGCGACCTCGGCGAGGTGCACCTGTGGCGCCAGCACAACCGCCTGGTCACGGGGGAGAAGGTCTGGGAGACCGCGCGCCGGCTGAGCGGGGAGCCGTACCGCGCGGCCAACATCGGCTGGTGGTACGCGATGGGGGCGACGACCGACGTCACCGTCACTCCGCGCCCGATCTACCACGCCGACGGCCGCAAGTCGCCGGACGCGTACGTGCGCCCGCCGGCGCTGCACGACGAGCTGGTCTCGCGCTTCGGCGCCTTCCCGCTGTTCCAGTACTGGGGGCCGACCGCGTCGCTCCGCTCGACCCAGTGGATGGTCGACGCGACCCGGCATGTGCTGGCCGGAGACGGCTCCGGCCCGCCCGAGCTGACCACGGCGTACCTGCCGCACCTCGACTACGACCTCCAGCGCTTCGGACCGGACTCGCCCGAGGCGCGCCGGGCCGCGTCGGAACTCGACGTGGTGCTCGCTCCGCTGCTCGACGACGCGGAGGCGCTGGGCGCGTCGGTGATCGTGGTCGCCGAGTACGGGATCGCCGACGCCGACACCCCGGTCGACGTGAACCGGGCGCTCCGCCGCGAGGGCCTGCTCGAGGTCTACGTGCAGGACGGCCGCGAGCAGCTGGACCCGTGGACGTCGCGCGCGTTCGCCGTCGCCGACCACCAGGTCGCCCACGTCTACGTGCAGGACGCGGCGGACCTGCCGCGGGTGCGCTCGATCCTCGAGGGGCTCGACGGCGTCGACGAGGTGCTCGACCGGGAGGCGCAGGCCCGCTACGGCCTCGACCACGAGCGCTCGGGGGAGTTCGTCGTGGTCGCCCGGCCGGGAGCGTGGTTCACCTACTACTACTGGCTCGACGACGACCGCGCGCCCGACTTCGCCCGCGGCGTCGACATCCACCGCAAGCCCGGCTACGACCCGGCCGAGCTCTTCTTCGATCCGGCCGACCCGCTGGTGAAGGCGAAGGCGGCGGGCAACCTGGCCAAGAAGGCCCTGGGGCTGCGCTACGCGATGAACCTGGTGCCCCTGGACGCGTCGCTCGTGCGCGGCACGCACGGGAGGCTGCCGTCCTCGTCGGCGGACACTCCGCTCGTGCTGGCCTCGGACGCGGACCTGCTGCCGGCCGGAGCCGCGTCGCTCCCGGCCACCGCGGTGCGCGACCTGGTGCTCGCGGCGCACGGCCCGGCCCTCGCGAAGGAGGCGTCGGCGCTCGCGCGCTGAGGGAGGGGACACCCGGCGGCCTGCGCTCGTGTGCGGGCCGCCGGGTGTCGGCGGATCAGCCGGGGTCGCCGCGGACCTTGTGAGCTCGGGCGAACTCGCCGCGGGCCGCCGCGGGCTCAGGTCCTCGCCGCGGGCTCGTCCGGGCGGCCGGCGGTTCAGCGCGGCACGAGCCCGGTGAGCCGCGCCGTCAGCCGCTCGACGGGGCCCGCACCGAGGAGCCGCCACCACAGCACGGCGGCCGCGCACAGCCCGAGCACGAGGGCGAGAGCGGCGAGCGGAGTGTCGGCGGAGTAGCCGAGGCCCGCCCGCGCGAGCGCCGCGACGAGAGCCACCTGCAGCACGTAGACCGAGAGCGCGAGCGTGCCGATCGCCCGGAGCGGCACCAGCAGCCGTCGGACCGCGGTGGAGCGCGACGTGGTCAGCAGCACCACCGCCACGTAGGCCAGGAGCACGAGCCCGAGGTCGTGCAGGGTGTCCGGGAGGCTGCCGGAGGGCGACTCCACGCCGAGCAGGAGCGCGACCAGCGGCCGCACCGGATACGCGACGACCGCGACCGCCGCGAGCACCGCGAGCAGGCGGTCGCGCTGCGCGCCGTGCCGCAGCAGCAGGGCTCCGAGGAGGAAGAAGGGGAGCAGGTTGGTCGCGCGGTAGCTCGGCCCGGTGAAGAGCCAGAGGGCGAGCGGAGAGCCGGATGCGGCGGCGACCGCGGCGTTCGCGGGCCCGGCGGCGAGCGCGAGCACAGCGGCCAGCGCGGCGATCGTCCGGGAGCGGAGGAGGAGCAGCGGCGTGCCGAGCACGAGCACGACGCCGAGGTACTGCAGCACGATCGCGATCCAGCTGCCCCAGGTCTCGAGCCAGACGCCGAGCGCCACGAGCACCGCGCCGCGGATCGCGTTCCGCAGCAGCACCCGCCCGGGCGAGGCACCGGGCCGCGCGAGCACCAGGGCCGCCGACATCCCCATCACCAGCGCGAACAGCGGCGACGCGAGATCGTTGACGTTCCACGCCAGGAACCCGACGACCCCCGTGCGGGCGCTCGGCACGAGCGGCATCGCGTGCGCGACGAGCATGGCCGCCACCGCCACTCCGCGCAGCACGTCGGGGGCGACCAGTCGGTCGTGCCGGAGTCGCGGAGCCGTCGCAGTCATCCCGCGAGAGTAGGCGCGGCCCCGCCGCCGCGCCCCGCGCGAGCGCACCTCGCGCCACCGGCCTCCCGCCGGGCCGTCCGCCGCGGCGCCGCCCACTCCGCCGACGTGCGCTGCTGTCCGCTCCGCTCCGCCGGTCCGGGCCTCCGGCCGCTCGCTCCCAGCCGTCGCTGACCGGGCGCGGCGCCGCCCGCTCCGCCGACGTGCGCTGCTGTCCGCTCCGCTCCGTCGGTCCGGGCCTCCGGCGGCCCGCTCCCAGCCGTCGCCGACCGGGCGCGGCGCCGCCCGCTCCGCCGACGTGCGCTGCTGTCCGCTCCGCTCCGTCGGTCCGGGCCTCCGGCGGCCCGCTCCGATCCGTCGCTGACGGCCCGTTCCGTCCTCCCGCACGGGCCGTTCGTGACGGATCGACGCCCGGCGCCTTCCGGCAGGCCCGCGCTCGCTCCGCATGCGGCGCCCAGTCGCGCCCGGCCCGCGCCGATCCGTCGCGAACGGCCCGTCCTGCGCTCCTCCGCGGGCCGTGAGCGACGGATCAGCGCCCACCCGCGCCGCCGCCTCGCGCGGATCCCCGCCGCGATGCCCCGGCCTCGCCCCGGCCTGCTCCGATGCGTCACGAACGGCTCCTTCCGTCCTCCCGAAGCGACCGATCGTGACCTTTCGGCGCCCGCTCATCAGTACGCGCGCCCGCGCCGCCACCTCGCGCTCGGCGCCGCCGCGACGTCCCGGCCGTGCCCCCGGCCTGCTCCGATGCGTCGAGAACGGTCCCCTCCGCCCGTCGGAAGCGACCGTTCGTGACCCCTCGGCGCCCGTTCGTCCGTACGCGCGCCCGCGCCGCCGCCTCGCGCTCGGCGCCGCCGCGACGTCCCGGGCTCGCCTCGGCCTGCTCCGATGCGTCACGAACGGCTCCTTCCGTCCTCCCGAAGCGACCGTTCGTGACCCCTCGACGCCCGCCCGCCCGCGAGCGGCCTGCACTCGGCCCGCACCGAGCGCGACCGGGCATGCTGGACGGATGACCGACGCCGCCCCGTCCCCCGACCGCCCGCGCCGTGCCCGCAGCCAGCACGTGCTCACCGTGCTGCGGACCGAGCGCCTCACCGGCCACCTCGTCCGCGTGCACCTCGGCGGCGACGGGCTCGACGCGTTCCTCGCCGAGTCCGACCCCGAGCGCCTCGCCGCGACCGACCGCTACGTGAAGCTCCTGCTCCCGCCGCGCGGCTCCGACCTCCAGCCGCCCTTCGACCTCGACGCGCTCCGATCGAGCGTCGCCCCCGAGCAGCTGCCCGTGCGCCGCACCTACACCGTCCGCTCGGTCGACCTCGAGCGGCGCTCGATCGCCGTCGACTTCGTCGTGCACGGGGACGAGGGAGTGGCGGGACCGTGGGCGCTCGCCGCGGCTCCCGGCGACCGGATCGCCCTCTCCGCGCCCGGCGGCGCCTGGTCGCCGAGCGCCGACCCCGAGGCCGTGCACCTGCTGCTCGGCGACGACTCCGCTCTGCCGGCGATCGCCTCCGCCCTCGAGGGGATGTCCGCGCACGCGCGCGGCCTGGTCCTGATCGAGGTCGACTCGGCCGCCGACGAGCTCGATCTTCCCGCTCCGGCCGGAGTGGAGGTGCGCTGGCTGCACCGCGGCGGTCTCGAGGCCGGCCGGGCGCTGGTCGCGGCCGTCCGGGCCGAGCCGAGGCCCGAGGGCGTGCTCGAGGTCTTCGCGCACGGAGAGCGCACCGCGATGAAGCAGCTGCGCGCCCTCCTGCAGGACGGGTGGGGCGTGGAGCGCCGGGCGCTCTCGCTCTCGGCCTACTGGGCTCTCGGCCGCGCCGAGGACCGCTTCCAGGCCGAGAAGCGCGAGCCGGTCGGCGCGATCTTCGCCGACTGACGCGGGAGCGCACTCCGTCCGCACACCTCCGGGAAGGGACCAGCCTCGGACCCACCTCTACTCCGGTCCCCACGACCGGACCGTCCGATGGCGGTCCGGCCCTGCGAGCCTCGCGCCCGCCGCCCCCGCCGTTCTGCGGGCTGCTCGACCGACACGATGAGGAGAGCCCCTGTGGGAGTGCTGATCTTCGGCGCCTGGCGGCGCCGGATCGAGTTCGAGGACCGGACGCTCGCGCACGTGCGGATCGCGGTGCGCGCGCGGATGGAGCAGGGACAGCCGTTCCGCTTGACCTGGAGGACGCTGCAGGAGTCGGAGTCGCGCTCGCACGCGATCCTCGTGCAGCCGAACGCGGTGCTGGAGTACCGCTTCGATCATCCGCGGCTGCACGCCGTGAACCGCCTCTGGCTGCGCGAGCTCCTCACCCCCGCGTCCGGGCGCGACATGGTCGTCGCCGCCGAGCCCGAGCAGGCGCCGCTCCTCGGTGACGACCGTCCGTCCCCGGTTCCCGAGGGAGGGCTCGCGGCCTAGTCGGAGCGGATCCTCCGGCACCTCCGACCGCTCGCCCCCTCACCCGCACCTCCCGGGACGCGTTAGAGCGTCTGCGGCCGCGGACGGTCCGTGCCCACCCCGCGGACGCTCCTGCTGGAGGCCGCGAGGAGCGAGGCGACGAGGACGACCGCGGCGCAGCCGAGCAGGGTGCGGTCGAGCCCGACGAGGTCGGCGAGCGGGCCCACGAGCGCCTCCCCGAGCGGCACGGCGAGGAAGGAGCCGACCATGTCGTAGGAGTAGACCCGGGCGAGCGCCTCGCGGGGGACATGGGTCTGCAGCGACTGGTCCCAGGCGATGGCGAAGATCTCGAGCGCGACCCCGCCGAGGGCGAAGGCGAGGAGGAGGGCGGGGAGCGCCGGGACGGCTCCGAGGGCGGCGACCGGGACGGCCGTCACCGCCATGAGGGCGACGCCCGCCCCCAGCGCACGGCGGGGCCGCCAGCGCAGCGCGATCACGGCCCCGATCACCAGGCCGACGGTCTGCGCGGCGATCACGAGTCCCCATGCCGCTCGGCCGAAGGACCGGTCGGCGACGACCGGGCCGAGGACCGTGGTCGCGCCGACGAACGCGGCGTTGACGGCGGTGAACTGCGCCACGACGATCCACACCCAGCGCCGGCTCGTGAACTCCCGCCACCCCTCGCGGAGGTCGGCGAGGACGGAGGCGCCCGGGCCCGAGCGGACCGTCCGCGGCAGCCGCACACGGGAGTAGAGGACCGCGGCCAGGGCGAAGCCCGCGGCGTCGACCGCCAGCCCCCACCCGGGACCCACCAGTGCGACGAGCGCGGCCCCGGCCGAGGCGCCGACGATGCTCCCGGCGTTCAGGCCCAGGCGGAGCAGGGCGTTGGCCGGGCGGAGCTCGCCGACCGGCACCGTCTCGGGGACGAGGGCGGCCGCGGCGGGCAGGCTCATCGCCGCGACGGCGCCGTTGAGCACGCTGAGCACGACCAGGGCCGCGACGGTCGCCGTCCCCGTGATCACCGTCACGGCGACCGCGGCCTGAGTGGCTGCTGCCGCGAGCGAGGTGCCGACGAGGATCACGGAGCGGGGGAGCCGGTCGGCGAGGACGCCGCCGAGCAGCAGGACGGCGACGTTGGCGAGGGAGCGCGCGGCGACGACGAGTCCGAGGTCCGTCGGCGAGCCCGTCAGGTCCAGCACGGCGAAGGCCAGGGCGATCGGAGCGACGGCGTTGCCGAGGACGCCGGTCGTGCGGGCGGCGAGGAGCCAGCGGAAGGGGCCGTGCGCAAGAGGACCGTGCGCCAGCGGCCCGCGCCCGTCGCGGGTCACGGCCGGCGGAGCGGGAACATCGCGGTCGTCATCGACACCGGCGCGGTACCGGGCGTCCTCGGCGGCCGGGCCGCCGCGTGCAGCAGGGCGGACGCCTCCCCGACGTGCCGCACCACCCGCCGCCAGACCTCGGGGTCGACCCAGAGCTCCGCGTCCGTCGAGAGCTGAGGACCGTCCGCCCGGCTCGACGAGCGCCGCCGGAGCTCCTCGATCAGGGCCTCGAGGTGCAGGTCCCGCTCCTCCTCCGGCCCGGCGTCCACTGACGCGGTCACGTCGAAGGGCCTTCCGGAGGCCTCGTGCCGGTACCGCTTCGCCTCGCCGCCCCGCAGGCGCACGGTCTCGACGACGGCCACGAGCCCGGCGCGCTCCAGCACGCGGAAGTGGTAGCTCGCCGTCGCCTGTGACAGCTGCAGCTCGCGGGCGGCCTCCGCGGCGCTCATCGCCGCTCCCGTCACCAGGGACAGCAGGCGGAGGCGGATCGGATGCGCGGTGGCGCGCAGCTCGTCGAGAGAGGACATGCGGCCATGGTGACCGGCGGCTCCCGCACCGTCAAACAGGCCTTTGGGGGTGGGGCGGCGCTCACCGGGCCGCTCCGGTGCACATCGGGCGGCGCTCGCCGGGCCGCTCTGACGAGCGATCCGGAGGGCCCACCGCTCTCCCCAGCGATCAGGGAGCGGGGCCCGGAGTCGTCCTCCGGGCCCCGTCGCTCACACCTGGGCGGTGCCGCTGTCCTCGACCGGGCCGGACGCGTCCGACTCCTCGGTGATCTCGGTGTCGGTCTCGTCGGCGCGGTCGCGGAGCGCGTCGGCCATCGCGCCGGCGCCCTCGGCTCCGTGGTCGTGCTCGACCTGGTCGATCAGGCCGCCGAGCTTCTCGTCGTTGCTGGCGTCCTCGGCTCCGTCCATCACGGGGCTGTTCTGCTCGTTGTCGCTCATGGCGCTCCTCCTGGGTCGACCGGCCTCTGCGCCGGTGGTCCGACGCTACGCGCGCGGCCCGTGCGGTGCAGGTGATCGACGGGAATCGGCCAGTCCGGTATCGAGCGCTCGATGGGCGTTCCCGGTCATCCCCGAATCGAGCGGATATCGCTCTCCGCCCTCCGGAGAAGTGAGCGGATATCGCCTGTCGAATGAGCCCCTATCGCTTTCCGGCGAGGTGAACAGTTCTCTCAGAGAAGTGCCCCTCGGAGACCCTCCCTGCTATGATCGGGCGACTTCTGCACCAGGGACCGGGGGGTCGTTCTCGGCGGACGATCGATCATCCACACGCCTGTTATCTCGATCATCACCAGTGAAGGCGCGTATGGCTTCGTATCTCTTCGTCTGCTCCGGCGGCGGGCATCTCAAGGAGATGTTCGCCCTCTCGGGGCTCCTCGGAGTCGACCCGGAGGAGCAGCACTGGGCGACCGTCGACAGCGCCCTCAGCCGCACGCTCCTCGCCGACCGGCGCGTGACCCACCTCGCCGATCCGCCGCCCCGCGCCGTTATGCCGGTGCTCCGCAATGCGATGATCGGCCGCTCCCTGCTGGCCCGCGGCTCCTTCGACGCCGTCTTCAGCACCGGCGCCAGCCCCGCCCTCTCCTTCCTGCCGCTCGCGGCCTCGCGCGGCATCCCCGCGCACTACATCGAGAGCGCCGCCCGCGTGCTCGGCCCGTCGATGACCGGTCGGATCCTCGCCCGGGTCCCCGCCGTCTCGACCTACACCCAGTACCGCTCCTGGGCCGACGACCGCTGGAGCTTCGGCGGCTCGATCTTCGACACCTACCGCGTCGAGGACGTCGTCCCGCAGCCGATCCGCCGCGCCGTGGTCTCGGTCGGCACGCAGGACGGCTACCCGTTCCCCCGCTTCTTCGCCGCGCTCGCGCCGCTGCTCGAGGGCGTGGAGGTGCTCTGGCAGACCGGAGCGAACGACGTCTCCGGGCTCGGGATCGACGGCCGCCACTCCGTGCCGCACGACGAGCTCAACGCTGCGATGAAGGCGGCCGACGTCGTCATCGCGCACGGGGGAGTGGGCACCGCGCTCAGCGCCATCGAGCAGGGCCGGGTGCCGATCCTGGTCCCGCGCCGCGCCTCGTTCGGCGAGCACGTCGACGACCACCAGGTGCAGATCGCCACGCGACTGGCCGACTCCGGCCTCGCGGTCACCGTCGACATCGAGGGCCTCTCCCGCGAGACGCTCGAACTCGCCGCGGCGAGGCGGGTCGTCTCCGCCGATTCCGCCGTGCCCTTCGTGGTGCACGAGACGGCCGAGAAGTCCTCGGGCCTCTCCCGCCGACTCTTCCCCTCCTCCCGCTGATCCCCGCCCGAGCGACCAGACGTGATGAGAACGACATCCACGCGTCATCCGCGGCCCGTACACTCTCGATTGGGTTGGGGGGCCGGACGTCACTTCATGTGCGTCGAATTCGGAATGGTCGGCCGACTCGACACTGATGGCGAAAGCTCCGAAGGATTCTCGATATGACTGACACCCCGCGCGGCCTCTCGCGCCGCCTCCTGCTCGCCGCCTCCGCTGTCGGAGCCGCCGCGACCGCCTCCGCTCTCGTAGCGACCCCGGCGCTCGCCGCGCCGAACTACAGCGTGATCCCGAGGCTCCCGGGCGAGGTCTCGCGCCTCGACACCGCGATCTCGAGGAACGGCAGGAAGCCGTACGAGATCATCGACGTGAAGATCGGCAACGACTCCACCCGTCTCTTCGTCCCGCACTCGGCGAAGCCGAATTCAGGCTCCTCGGTGCCGGTCGCCTGGTTCTACCACGCCAGCGGCAGCAGCTACAAAGCCCTCGACAACGCGTACAGCTACTCGGCGGATCCGCTCGTCGACCTGGGCTTCGTCAGCATCAGCCCCGACTTCGGCGGCCCGAGCAACTACACCAACCCCACCGCGCTCGCCGTGCAGACGGCGGCCACGGCCTGGGTGCAGAGCCTCTGGAACGTCCGCGCGAGCTTCCTCCGTTCGAACTCCGGCGGCGGAGCGATGATGTGCTGGGCCTACGCGAAGAAGATGGTGCCGAACATCTACGGGGCGTACCACGCCAGCAGCGTCTTCGACGTCGAGGACCTCGCGGCGCGCGACGACACCCAGCCGAACCGCGTCCTCGCGGTGTACGGCGGAGACCGGGCGCTGATGCGCGCGACCAACCCCGCCCGGCTGCCGCAGGACGCGTGGAAGGGCATCCGCCTGCGCGTCAGCGCCGGCACGGCCGACCAGCTCGCTCCCGCCGAGCTCCACGGCGGACGTCTCCGCCGCTTGGCGCTGCCCGTCGCCAAGGAGGCGACGATCGCGTACCACAGCAGCGACGGCTACCAGGGCGGCCACATCGTCCCGACCACCACCAACAAGGACTCGGTCGAGACCTTCCGCCGCTGGCTCCAGGAGGGCCCCGCCTGATCCGCGGCAGGACCGACGCGACCCCTCCTCCCCGGGGGTCGGCGCCAGGGTCGAGCAGTGGAGGAGGAGGGCACGGCATCGCAGGCGTCCCAGCCGCCGAGAGGCGGCTCGCGAGGGCATCGCGATCCTCATCGAGGCCGACGGGACCACTCCCGTGGCGGGCCGTGGTGATCCTCGCGTTCATCGCCCTCATGCTCTGGTCGGCCGTGGCGACGGTGCGCGGGGACCCGCAGCAGAACGTAGGCGCCGACGATGCCGCCGACTCCGGCGGCGACCACCAGGAGGCCGG
>NZ_PSTO01000031.1:0-47297 GCF_002930975.1 Rathayibacter sp. AY1A3
GCTCCAGCCCCCCGCGGCCGCTCGTGCCCCCGGCACGGCGCCCCGCGCTCGTGCCGCAGACACGGCGCCCACCCCACCAGCACAGGGCTAGGCGGCGTCCGGGTGCGGTTCTGGCAAGGCGGAGGAGGAAGCCGTAGCGGCGCTACGGCGCCCGACGACAACGCCGCCAGAACCGCACCCGGGCGCCGCCTAGTCGTTGCCGAGGATGATGATGGCGGCGGTAGGGGGTAACGCGTCCTCGTGGTACCGCTCGATCTCCTCGATGGCGATCGGGTCGGCCTGCTGGAGGAACTGGGTGAGGCGGGTGACCTCCTCGGTCTCGCCGATGGAGTCGGCGGCGCGGCGGAGGGCGTAGAGGGAGAGCAGGAATCCGCGGTTGGGTCCGTGGCGCCAGGGGATGGGGCCCTGGCCGCGCCAGCCGGCTCCGCGGAGGAGGTCGAGGCCGCGGTGGTAGCCGACGCGGGCGTAGGCGTAGGAGGGGAGGGCCGCGTCGATGCCCCAGACGCTGTCGGCGAGCAGTGCCCAGGCCAGCGGGGAGCGCGGGTGGGCGGCGGCGAGGGCGGCGAATTCGACGGCTCCCGGGTTCGCGTGCTTCGCGAGGGCCGCGGTGACCGCGGGCTCGTCGGGGAGGAGGGTCGGTTCGGGGCCCAGCAGGTTCTCGCCACTCATGCCTCCCAGGCTATCCCGCTCGGGGCTGTGCGGGTCCGGGGTCCGGCCGTCCGGCGCACGACGGTCGTCCCTCCACAGGGGCGTCAGCGGAGGGAGCCGGGCGGTTCGCCGGTCGTCGCCGTCGTGCGCGGGGGTGCCGCCGATAGCATCGACCCATGGCGACGAACCGCAGTGAAGTCGAGGCCTGGCTCACGGACATGGACGGCGTGCTGGTGCACGAGAACAAGGCGCTCCCCGGCGCGCCCGAGCTGATCCAGGAGTGGACCGATTCGGGCACCCCGTTCCTGGTGCTGACGAACAACTCGATCTTCACGCCGCGGGATCTGGCGGCGCGGCTGCGCGGGTCGGGGCTGCACGTGCCGGAGGAGCGGATCTGGACGAGCGCTCTGGCGACGGCGGACTTCTGCGCGTCGCAGAAGCCGGGCGGGAGCGCGTTCGTGATCGGCGAGGCGGGGATCACCACCGCGCTGCACGAGGCGGGCTTCATCATGACGGAGACGGCGCCGGACTACGTGGTCGTGGGCGAGACCCGCAACTACAGCTTCGAGGCGATCACGAAGGCGATCCGCCTGATCGTCGCGGGTGCGCGCTTCATCGTCACCAATCCCGATGCGACGGGGCCGAGCGCCGAGGGCGTGCTTCCGGCGACGGGGGCGATCGCGGCGCTCATCACGAAGGCGACGGGCAAGGATCCGTACGTGGTCGGCAAGCCGAACCCGATGATGTTCCGCTCGGCGATGAACAAGATCGGCGCGCACAGCGAGAACACCGGGATGATCGGCGACCGGATGGACACCGACATCGTCGCGGGCATCGAGGCGGGCCTGCACACCGTGCTGGTGCTGACGGGGATCAGCGACGAGGCCGAGATCGAGCGCTATCCGTTCCGCCCGGACGAGGTGCTGAGCGGGGTGCACGAGCTCCTGTCGTCGGAGCCGTTGGAGTCGGAGTTCCCGCCGGATTCGGCGGTCTGAGTCCCGGCGGCCCGGCAGCGGGTCGGGCGCCGGTTCCTGACACCGCACCGCGGGTCGCGGGGGTCAGAAGCGGACGTGCTGCAGCACCCAGGCGTGCATCGCGACGGCTGCCGCCGCCGAGGCGTTGATCGACCGGGTCGAGCCGAACTGCGTGATCTCGAGCACGGCCTCCGAGGCGGCGATCGCCTCCTCCGAGAGGCCGGGTCCCTCCTGCCCGAACAGCAGGAGGCAGCGCTCGGGGAGCCGGTAGGTCTCGAGCGGCACGCAGCCGGGGACGTTGTCGACGGCGAGGAGGGGCACGTCCGCCTCCGCGGCCCACTGCACGAGGTCGGCCACCGTCTCGTGGTGCTGGACGTGCTGGTAGCGGTCGGTGACCATCGCGCCGCGCTTGTTCCAGCGCCGCCGGCCGACGATGTGGACGCCTTCCGCGCCGAACGCGTTGGCGCTGCGGACGATCGAGCCGATGTTCATGTCGTGCTGCCAGTTCTCGATCGCGACGTGGAACGGGTGCCGCGTGCGGTCGAGCTCCGCGACGATCGCGTCCATCCGCCAGTAGCGGAACCGGTCGACCACGTTGCGCGCGTCGCCGCGCTCCAGCAGCTCCGGGTCGAGGCGGTCGTCCTCGGGCCACTCCCCCTGCCAGGGGCCGACGCCGTTCGTGGTGAGCTCCACGGAGGCGGTGGGTCCGGTCGCGGGGGTCGCCTCGTTCTCCTGCACGACGAGCGATCCTACTGGGCGCTCCGCGGCTCGGCCGGGTGCACCGGGCCGGTGCCCGGCGGCATCCTCCGAGGCCCGAGGGACGGCGCGCGTCAGGCCGCGGGAGTGCCGGCGAGGGAGCCGGTCAGCTCGCCGCCGCCCGCCCGGTCGACGAAGCAGTAGTAGCTGCGCTCGCCCGCGTCCCACTGCTCCTGGGTGACGGGGAACGCACCGGCGACCTGCACGTCGCCGTAGGTCTCGGCCGCCGCGACGTCCACGACGCCCTGCGCCTGGCAGAGCGAGGAGACGGTGACGGCCAGAGCGTCCTGGCCGGGGAACGCCGCGTCGGTCAGCTCCGCCGTGGCGACGAGCTGGGCGGAGTGAGCCGCCGCGCAGTCCACGACGGTGAACTCCTCCGCCCAGACGGAGTCGAAGGGATCGACGCACTCGCCGCCGAGGAGCGCGCTCCAGGCCCAGGTGCCGACGGGCAGCGGTCCGACGGTCGGGAGGGTCGCGGTCGGCGTGGGCGAGGGGGTCGGCTCCGCCGTGGGCGTCTCGCTGACGACCGGGGCGGCCTGCGGCTCTGCTCGGCCGCCGGCGCTCCCGACGGCGATGCCGATCGCGAAGAGCCCGGCGAGGAGGATCACCGCACCCGCCGCGATCAGGCCGATCAGGAGCCGGCGTCGGCTGAGCGTGCGCCACGCGGGTGCTGCGGCGGGCGCCGAGTCGCGCTCGCGGCTCTCGGGTCGGGACCGGGCGGAGCGGCGCTTCCGCGGCGGAGCGGCGTTGACGTGGGCGGCCGCGGGAGCGGTGCGGAAGGGTGCGGGCTCGGCGCGGTCGGCGGGCTCGGCGGCCGGCTCGAGGTTCCACGAGTAGGCGCCGGCGGTCTCGCGCCACAGCTCCTCGTCGCCGCCGTCCTCGTCGGGCTCGTCCTGCGGAGCGACGACCTGCTCCCACACGGGCGGCTGGTCCCAGTCCCCGCGCGGGTCGGGCCACTCGTAGACGGCGGGCGGAGTCGGCTCGCGCGGAGTCGGCGGGGTGGCGCCGACCGGGCGTCCGTCGGCGGGGTAGGGGACGCCGGAGCGGCCCGCCGGGTCGACGTCGGCCGAGGATCCGGCATCGGGCTCGTCGTCCGGCCGGTGCGCGCTGCGCAGTCCGGCGGGGGCGGTCGGCAGGTCGGCGGGAGGGTCGGTGTGCGGCAGGACCGGGCGCACGGAGTCCGCCCCGCGGCGGTGCACCTCGGTGCGGCCGGCATCGGTGGAGGCGTCGGAGCCGGAGCCGTCGGCGTTGTCGTCGCGGAGGGGGGCGAAGAACGCGTCGAAGGCGTCCTCGTCGGACACGTCCGCGTCGGAGGCACTCGTCTCGCGGGCAG
The DNA here is from genome assembly GCF_002930975.1 of Rathayibacter sp. AY1A3. Taxonomy (NCBI): domain Bacteria; kingdom Bacillati; phylum Actinomycetota; class Actinomycetes; order Micrococcales; family Microbacteriaceae; genus Rathayibacter; species Rathayibacter sp. AY1A3. The sequence continues at coordinate 3,712 of NZ_PSTO01000031.1, forward strand.
TCCTCCCACCGGCACCCGCCTCGCGGACACCCGTCTCGCGGGCACCCGTCTCGCGGGCACCCGTCTCGGGCGCTCCCATGGCGCGGGCTCCCGTGTCGGGGGCTCCCGTGTCGGGGGCTCCCGTGTCAGGGCCCGGAGAGCTCCGTCCCTCGGCGGAGACGCCGTCGCGGTCGGAGGAGCGCTCCGGCTCCACGACCGTTCCGCGGTCGGCGTCGGCGTACTGCTCCTCCACCCGAGCGGAGTCGTCCGCGGGTTTCGGGAGGTCGCCGCCGGCCTCCTCGGCGGCGGGCGTCGCGCTCAGCACCGGCTCCCCCGGCCACAGGCCGACCGGAGCGGCGGGGGCACGGGGCGGCGCGGCGTCGGAGTCGCTGTCGCTGTCGCCCGAGGACGGTCCGGCCGCGTCGGCGGAGGAGGCCGACTCGCTCGCAACGCTCCGCTCCTCCGCTGACGCGTGGGCCTCGTCGGCTGCGGACTCAGCAGGACCGGACGTCCGCTCCGCGCGCGACTCCTCCACGGAAGGGACGGGGCGGGGCGAGTCGAAGATGCTCTTCAGGCGGCCGCCGCTGAGCTGCTGGAGCAGCCACTCGCTGCTGCCGACGGGACGCTCCGGCTCGGGTCGCTCCGGCTCGGCACGCTCCGGCTCGGCACGCTCCGGCTCGGAGGCCTCCGATCCGGCAGGCTCCGGCTCGCGGCCCTCGGACCCGCGGCCCTCCGGCTCCGGGTGCTCGCCGCCTCCCGGGCCCCCGCCGCGTCCCCCCTCGTCGACCATCAGCTCAGGCCGAGGTCGGCCAGACCGATCGCGGCGAAGTACGGGTAGCCGGCGTCCTCGATGATCTCGCGGGCCCCGGTCGCGCGGTCGACGACGACGGCGACTCCTGCGATCTCGGCGCCGACCTTCAGCAGGGCCTCGATCGCCTTCAGCGGCGAGCCGCCGGTGGTGGACGTGTCCTCGACGACGACGACGCGCTTGCCCTCGAGGTCGGGGCCCTCGACCTGCCGGCCGCGGCCGTGGTCCTTGGGCTCCTTGCGCACGACGAACGCGTCGTAGGCGAGACCGCGGGCGGCGCCCTGATGGAGGATCGCGGCGGCGATCGGATCGGCTCCCATGGTGAGGCCGCCGACGGCGTCGACGCGCTCGATGGGCGCGATGAGGTCGAGCATGACCTGCCCGATCAGCGGCGCGACGCGGTGGTCGAGGCTCACGCGGCGCAGGTCGACGTAGTACGACGCCTTCTTGCCGCTCGTGAGGGTGAAGTCCCCGTGGAAGACGGCGTCGGAGCCGATGTACTCGATGAGCTGCTGGCGTGCGTCGGTCACGCGCCTACTCTACGGGGAGACCCCTCCCCCGCTCGGGAGCGCGCCCGCTGCGGCGTGCTCGCCCGCCTCGTCGCCTCCTCCGCGGAACTGCGTCATGTAGAGCTCGTAGTAGGCACCGCGCTGCTTCAGGAGCGCCTCGTGCGCGCCCTGCTCGACGATCCGGCCCGACTCCATCACCAGGATGGTGTCGGCGTCGCGGATCGTGGAGAGCCGGTGCGCGATGACGAACGAGGTCCGATCGGTGCGGAGCGCGTTCATCGCGTGCTGCACGAGCAGCTCCGTGCGGGTGTCGACCGAGGAGGTGGCCTCGTCGAGGATCAGCAGCGACGGGTTCGCGAGGAACGCGCGCGCGATCGTGATCAGCTGCCGCTCGCCCGCCGAGACGCTGCCGCCGTCGGCGTCCAGCACCGTGTCGTAGCCGTCGGGCAGCTGGCGCACGAAGCGGTCGACCATGGTGGCCTTCGCCGCGTCGACGATCTCCTCGTCGGTCGCGTCCAGGCGCCCGTAGCGGATGTTCTCGCGGATGGTGCCCTGGAAGAGCCACGCGTCCTGCAGCACCATGCCCACGCGCGAGCGCAGATCGCCGCGCGCGAGGCTCGTGATGTCGACGCCATCGAGCAGGATGCGCCCTCCGGTGAGCTCGTAGAAGCGCATGACCAGGTTGACCAGCGTGGTCTTGCCGGCGCCGGTCGGACCGACGATGGCGACCGTCTGCCCGGGCTGCGCCGAGAAGGTCAGGTCCTCGATCAGCGGCTGCTCCGGGTCGTACGAGAACGAGACGCCCTCGAACTCCACGTGGCCGTCGGTGCGCTGCGGGAGCGACGCGGTCGCCGTCTCCGGCTCCTGCTCCTCGGCGTCGAGCAGCTCGAACGTGCGCTCGGCCGAGGCGACGCCGGACTGCAGCATGTTCGCCATGCTCGCCAGCTGGGTCACCGGCTGCGTGAACTCGCGCGAGTACTGGATGAACGCGGTCGCGTCGCCGAGCGTCAGCTGACCTGAGGCGACCCGCAGGCCGCCGACCACGGCGATGAGCACGTAGGAGAGGTAGGAGACGAAGGTCATCGCGGGCATGATCATGCCCGAGACGAACTGGGCGCCGAACGAGGCGGTGTAGAGGCTGTCGTTGCGGCGGTCGAACTCCTCGAGCATCTCGCGGTCGCGGCCGAAGGCGCGGACGATCTCGAGCCCGGAGAAGGTCTCCTCGATGTGGCCGTTGAGCGCGCCCGTGTTCTTCCACTGGGCGGCGAAGAGCTTCTGGGAGCGGGCGCCGATCACGCCCGCGATCACGCCCGAGAGCGGGATCGAGATCAGCGCGATCAGCGCGAGCTGCCACGAGACGATGAACATCATCGCGGCGATGCCGATGATGGTGAGCACCGACTGCACCAGCTGCGAGAAGGCCTGCTGCAGCGCCGTCTGGATGTTGTCGACGTCGTTCGTGACGCGCGACATCACGTCGCCGCGCTGCCGGGTGTCGAAGAAGCGCAGCGGGAGGCGGTTGAGCTTCGCCTCGATGTCCTGACGGAGGCCGAAGACCACCCGCATCACGAGGCCGTTGAGGATGTAGCCCTGCGCCCACATGAGCACCGACGCGACGACGTACATCAGCAGCACGATGATGATCAGGCGGCCGAGGATCACGAAGTCGATGCCCGCGCCGGGCACGATGTCGGTCTTGGCCAGCATGTCGGCGAAGGTGCCGTTGCCCGAGGCGCGCTGCTGCTCGATGATCTGCTCGAGCGGGACGCCGGCGGGGAGCTGCGAGCCGATCACGCCGTTGAAGATCGTGTCCATCGCCTGCCCGAGGATCTTGGGCGCGATGACGGTGAGGACGACCGACAGCGAGACCAGGGCGACCACGAGGACCATCCGGGCGCGCTCGGGGCCGAGCAGCGAGAAGAGGCGCTTGGCCGAGGGCCAGAAGTTCTGCGCCTTGCGGGCGGGCGGCCCGTCCCCGAACATGCCGCTGTCGCCCTCGCCGGGCTCGAACTCGGGCTCGGGGGACGTCGTCTCCTCGGGGGCGGTGGTGTCGCGTGTGCGCGCCATCTCAGGACACTCCTTCGACGCTCAGCTGGGATTCGACGATCTCGCGGTAGGTCGCGTTCGTCTCGAGGAGCTCGTCGTGCGTGCCGCGGCCGACGACGCGGCCCGCGTCGAGCACGACGATCTGGTCGGCGTGGCGGATGGTCGACACCCGCTGGGCCACGATGATCACGGTCGCGTCGGTGGTGGCGTCGGCCAGCGACTCCCGCAGCCGCGCATCGGTCGCGACGTCGAGCGCCGAGAACGAGTCGTCGAACAGGTAGACCCGCGGCTTCGCGACGAGGGCCCGCGCGATGCAGAGCCGCTGGCGCTGCCCGCCGGAGACGTTGGTGCCGCCCTGCGAGACCGGCTCGTCGAGCCCGTGCTCCTTGCTCCGCACGAAGTCCTCGCCCTGGGCGATGCGCAGCGCCTCCCACAGCTCGGCGTCCGTCGCGTCGGGGCGGCCGAAGCGCAGGTTCGAGGCGATCGTCCCCGAGAAGAGGTAGGGGCGCTGGGGCACGAGCCCGATCACCTCGGCGAGCTGCGCCCGGTCGAGGGAGGAGACGGGCACGCCGTCGATCGTGACGGTGCCCTCCTGTGGGTCGAACAGGCGCGGCACGAGGCCGAGCAGGGTGGTCTTGCCGGCGCCGGTGGAGCCGACGACGGCCGTGGTGCGGCCCGGCTCCGCGACGATGTCGATGCCCGAGAGCACGGGGCGCTCGGCGCCCGGGTAGCCGAAGACGACCCCGGAGAACTCGACGCGGCCGCGCGCGGGCGTCGGGACTCCGCCCTCGGGCGTGGTGAGGCTGGTGCGGGCGTCGAGCACCTGCTGGATCCGCTCGGCGCAGACGACCGCGCGGGGGATCATCATCACCATGAAGACGCCCATCATCACGGCGGTGAGGATCTGGAGGAGGTACTGCAGGAACGCGGTGAGCGAACCCACCTGCATCTGACCTGCGTCGACCCGCTGCCCGCCGAACCACAGCACGGCCGCGGTGGCCAGGTGCAGGATCATCATGATCGCGGGGAACATCAGCACGAAGATGTTGCCGACCTTGATCGACACCTCGGTGATCGCCGCGTTGGCCTTGCGGTACCGCTCGGACTCGAACGGCTCGCGCACGAAGGCGCGCACCACGCGGATGCCCGTGATCTGCTCGCGGAGCACGCTGTTGATCCCGTCGATCCGGTCCTGCATGAGGCGGAACAGCGGCAGCAGCAGGAACACCAGGAAGCCGACCACGACGAACAGCAGCGGCACCGACACCCAGACCAGCCAGGAGAGGCCGGCGTCCTCGCGCAGGGCGAAGACGATGCCGCCGACGCACATGATCGGCGCGGACACCATGAAGTTGAGGGTCATCAGCACGAGCATCTGCACCTGCTGCACGTCGTTCGTGCCGCGGGTGATCAGGGTGGCCGTGCCGAAGCCGCCGACCTCGAGCCCGCTGAGCGAGTCGACGCGGCGGTAGACGTCGCGGCGCAGGTCGCGGCCGACGGACATGGCGGTGCGCGCGCCGAAGTAGACGGCTCCGATCGCCGCGGCGACCTGCACGACGCAGACGCCGAGCATGGTCATGCCGGTGCCCCAGATGAAGTCGGTGTCGCCGCGGCCGATGCCCTGGTCGATGATCTCGGCGTTGAGGCTCGGCAGGTAGAGCGCGGCGAGCGTCGCGACGAGCTGCAGCACGACGACGGCGGCCACCCAGCGCGCGTAGGGCTTCGCGTAGGCGGAGGCGAGGCGGAGCAGGATCATGGGTCCTCCGGAGGGGCGGAGCAGGAGCGGGAGGGGAGGGGACCGGGCTGGGGAGCGCGGAGCGCCGGGGAGCCCGTCGGGCCCGCACGGCGCGGGCGGCGGCGGCGTCCGGACGGCGCGACGAACGGCCGGTCGGGACGGCGCTAGACAACCATCGACCACCGACACCGGTTCCGCAATCCGCCGAGGGGATGACTCCCCCGGCCCGCGGCCGCCGGGACGCGCGGAGGACGCGCAGGAGACGTGTCGGCGGCGGCTCCTACACTTCCAGGATGCGCATCGCCACCTGGAACGTGAACTCCATCCGGGCCCGCACCGGCCGCGTCATCGACTGGCTCGTGCGCGAGGACGTGGACGTCCTCGCCATGCAGGAGCTCAAGTGCAAGCCCGAGCAGTTCCCGCACGAGGCCTTCGCCGACGCCGGGTACCACGTCGAGATGGTCGGGCTCAGCCAGTGGAACGGGGTCGGCATCGCCTCGCGCCTGCCGATGGAGGACGTGCAGATCGGCTTCCCGGGCATGCCCGGCTTCGCGAAGGAGGCGGCGGCCGACGGCTCCTACCCGCTCGAGGCCCGCGCGATCGGCGCCACGGTCGACGGCGTGCGCGTCTGGAGCCTCTACGTCCCGAACGGCCGCGCGGTCGACGACCCGCACTACCTCTACAAGCTCGAGTGGCTCGCGGCCCTCGAGGCGAGCACCCGCGAGTGGCTGGCCGCCGAGCCCGACCTGCCGCTCGCTCTGGTCGGCGACTGGAACGTCGCGCCGCTCGACAGCGACGTGGGCGACCCGAGCCTCGGCCCCGGATCCACGCACGTCTCGATCCCCGAGCGCGCCGCCTTCGCCGCCTTCGAGGACGCGGGCCTGCGCGACGTCGTCCGCCCGCTCGTGCCCGAGGGCTACACCTACTGGGACTACAAGCAGCTCCGCTTCCCGCGCAACGAGGGGCTGCGGATCGACTTCGTGCTCGGCTCCCCCGCGTTCGGCGAGCTCGTCACCGGCGCCTCGATCCACCGCGACGAGCGCAAGGGCGACGCCCCGAGCGACCACGTCCCGGTGGTGGTCGACCTCGACCTGGAGACGACCCTCGACGACGACCGCCCGATGATCTTCTGAGCATGGCCTCGTCGAAGAAGAAGCGCGCGCGGGCCCAGGCCGCCTCGGCCGGCGCCTCCCGCCCCGCCGCCCGACCCGCGACGGCACGCCCTGCGACCGCCCGCCCCGCGACCGCCCGCCCCGGAGCCGCGCACGACGAGTTCCGGTCCGACGCCTACCGCTCGGTGGGCGAGATCATCGCCGCCGGGAAGCCGCGCCGGCGCCGCTGGGACCTCGTGCTCTCGATCCTCGGCTGCCTCGCCCTCGGCCTGCTCACGATCGTGCTCGGCTACCTCGCCGCGATCCTCTCGGTCTTCCCCGCGCAGTGCGAGGGCCAGAACTTCGCCTGCGACTTCGACCGGATCGACTGGGGCGTCTCGATCGCGCTGATCGGGCCGCCCGCGCTGACGCTGATCGCCGTGGTCGTGACGGTCGTGCGCTACCTCGTGGGCCGACGCGCGTTCCTCGTGCCGGTCATCGGGTTCGTGCTCTGCATCGCCACCGCGTTCCTCGCCTCCTCGCTCGTGACGAGCTCGATCCCCGGTTCGGCGCTGGTCTAGCACTTACCCGGGGGGCGCGTCAGCGGTCGGAGCGGTCGGCGCTGGTCCAGCACTTACCCGGGGGGGGCGCGTCAGCGGTCGGAGCGGTCGGCGCTGGTCCAGCACCGACCCGGGGGCGCGTCAGCGGTCGGCGTGCTCGGGGCGCGATCGCGCGGTCAGCCGCAGGCGGGCTCGTCGTTCAGCGTGACCGCGGTGGGGTTGATCATCGGGGTCACCCGCACGGTCTGGTCGCCGAAGCCGGAGGCGTCGCCGGCGCTGAACTGCACGTCGAACGTCTCGGACTGGCCGGGCGAGAGCTGCACGGCGACCTTCGAGACGGGACGGCCGAGGTCGTCGAGGCTCTCGGGTCCGTAGCCGGTGCCGTCGGCCCAGGCCGCACTCGACACCGTGGTCCCGGGAGGGCCGTAGACGTAGATGTTGGTGACGAAGTCGCCCAGGGGGTACGCACCGCGCCCGCCGGCCGCGGCGACGTAGCCGGGCAGCGTCCGAGCGACCGCCTTCGAGATCGTGTTGGTCACGGTGACGGAGGTGGTGAAGACCGCGCCGGAGGCGGCGCACCGGCCCGCGCTCGACTGCGTGACCGCCGTGCTCAGGTAGTAGTCCATCTTCGAGCCGCCCGAGGCGTCCTGGAAGAACACTCCGGTGGTCGTGCCGTCGGTCGTCGTCTGCGGCAGGACCCCCGCGATCGGCGTGGGCGCGAGGAGCGCCTGCTCGTCGACGTCGGAGCTGTAGGCGAGGATGCGGCTCTCGTCGACCGCCTTCACGATCGCCGGGAGCATCTTCGTCGGCTCCATCTCCCCGCCGAGGATCTTGCCCAGGACCGTCGCGCTCGCCTCCGAGAAGAACTCGTCGGTGCGCTCGGCCACGACCGACTCCGGGTAGCGGAAGTAGACCTCGTTGAGCAGGGTCGAGACGGTGTTCTCGCTCGTGAGGACCGTGCCGTCGGTGAGGGTCACGGGCCCGGTCGAGCCGAGGAGGTAGGAGAGGGCGACGGGGTCGATCGCGAGGACGCCGTCGATCCTCTGCTCGGGGAACTTCTGCGCCCAGAACTGCGAGGCGATCGAGGCGGCCGTCGGGAAGTCGGGGCGGCTGGTCGAGACGTTGAAGGTCGTCGCCATGTTCTCGCCGATGGTGTCGAGCGCGCTCTGGTCGACGGTGACGGGCGCCAGACCGCGGAAGTCGCCGCTGCCCAGCTGACGGCCGATCGAGATCGCGCCGCCGTCGACGTCGAGCTGCATCACCGACGACGCGCCGCCGCCCAGAGCCTGCGACTCCGCCAGGTTCTGGAACATCACCAGGTAGTGGCGCGGGCCGGAGGCTCCGAGGGAGTCGGGGAGGATCGCGGTGAGCGGCTCGACCTGCTCCATCGCCGCGGTGGCGGTGGCCAGCTGCGGAGTGAAGGAGTCGAGGGCCGAGGCCACCTGCGGCACCAGCGGGCCGCGGTCGATGCCCTCGACGCGGGTCTGCGCCGCGTCGACGACCTCCTTGGCGACGGTGATCTTCTGCGACAGCTCGGTGATCGCCGCGAGGTCTACCCTGCCGTCGACGGGCTTGAGGATGTCGAGCGAGGTCGTGGAGAGCGGCGTGACGATCCGGCCGGAGACGTCGTCGGCGATCTCGGTCGCGGCGCGGACCGCGGACAGGTTCGGCCCGAGGACGGGCACCACCTCCATCACCCGCCACACCGGGTCCTCGGTCTCGTCGCGCGCCTCGCCGGTGAGGGTCGCGATCCGGCCCGCGGTCTCCTCCGCCCCGGAGGTGTCGAACGTCGTCAGCCTGTCCGTCACCTGCGACACCAGTGGGATCGCCTCGGTCAGCTTGTCGCGGACGGTCATCGCCTTGTCGTAGGTGCGCACGCCGAGGAGCACCGCGACGACGGCGCCGATCAGCAGGACCAGGAGGACGATCAGCGTGATCCAGAGGCCGCGACGGCGGCGCGGCCTCCCGCGGGCGGAGCGGTCGGCGGACGTGGTGGTGCTCATTCGAGAGAGCCTAAGCGACGGTCGGCGGAGTGCGACCGGGCCCGCGCCACCGGCCCCGTCCCAGGACGAGGGACACGCGACGCGGATGCGCGGGCCGTCCGGCGCCTCCGCCGGGACCGAGCGGGAGGCGGGGATGCTTCTCCGCTCAGCCCAGCAGGAGGGACACCCCGATGAGCACGGGCACCGCGGCGACCGTGGTCACGAGGGCCGTGTCGCGGGCGACGGCGACGCCCCGGTCGTAGCGCGAGGCGAAGGTGAAGATGTTCTGCGCGGTCGGCAGCGCGGCGGTCACCGTCACCACGAAGAGGTGCTCGGAGTCGAGGTGGAACGCGAAGCGCCCCAGCAGCAGCGCGACCGCCGGCATCACCAGCGACTTGAGGACGGACGCGACCACCACCTCGACCCGCGCCGGCCCCGCCTCCAGCGGCCGCTGCCCGCGCAGCGACATCCCGAAGGCGATCAGCACCAGCGGGATCGACGCGTTGCCGATGATCGAGAACGGCTGCAGCACGGGCGCGGGCAGCTCCACGCCGGTGAGGGCGACGACGAGGCCGAGGGCGGAGGCGATGATCATCGGATTCCGCAGCGGCTGCGTGAGGATCGCGCCGACCGAGGTCCGCCCGCTCGTCGAGACGTCGAGCAGCGTCAGGATCGTCGGCGCGAGGACGATCAGCTGCAGGAGGAGCGTCGGCGCCACCCACTGCGGATCGCCCAGCACGTAGATGGCGACCGGCAGTCCGATGTTGTTGGCGTTGACGTAGGAGGAGGCCGCGGTCCCGATCACCGTCTCCGGCAGCGGGCGGGGGAAGAGCAGCCGTGAGGCCAGCACGTAGAGCAGGGCGACGGTCAGCACCGTCAGGAGCGAGACGAGGAGGAACGAGGAGAAGAGGACGGAGACGTCGGCCCGCGACAGCACGGTGAACAGCAGCGCCGGCGTCGTGACGAAGAAGGCGATCCGCGACAGGATCAGCCGGCTCTCGGGCGGGACGATCCGGAACCGCGCGATCAGGTAGCCGACCGCGATGACGACCCCGATGATCGAGAAGCCGGTGAGCACGCCCTCCACGCCGCCGCCTCCCCGCCGCGGCCCGTCCGCTGTCGCGCCTCCACCCTAGGCAGTGGCCGGGGCGTTGCAGCGCCGGCGCGACGCGCCTACGGTGTGCGGCATGCCGCATCTCGAGGTCCCCGGCGCGAGCCTCCACTGGGAGGCGGACGGCCACGCCTCCGCGCCCGCCCTGCTGCTCGTGCACGCGGGCATCGCCGACCTGCGGATGTGGGACCCGCTCGTCCCCGACCTCTCCCGCGACCGGCTGGTGGTCCGCTACGACGTCCGCGGCGCGGGCGGCACGAGCACGGAGGACGTGGAGTACGACCCGCGCCGGGACGCCCTGGACGTGCTCGACCACCTCGGCGTCGAGCGCGCGGTGGTCGTCGGCTGCTCGCGGGGCGGAACGCTCGCGCTCGACCTGGCGCTCGAGCATCCGGAGCGGGTGACCGGCCTGGTCGTGATCGCGCCGGGCCTGGCGGGCTTCGACTACCCCGCGCTGACGGCGGAGGAGGAGCGGCGCTTCGGGGAGGTCGAGGCGCTGGAGCTCGCGGGCGAGCGGGAGGCGTCGGCGATCGTCGAGGCGGAGCTCTGGGCCGTGGGTCCCGACCGCTCCGCGGACGACGTCGCTCCGGAGTTCCTCGCGCGGGTCCGGGAGCTCGCGCTCACCGGCGTCGGCCACGAGGAGGAGGCCCCCCGCCCGATCGAGCCCTCCGGGCCGGCGGGCGAGCGGCTCGGGGAGATCGCCGTGCCGACCCTCGTCGTGGCGGGCGCGCACGACCTCTCGGAGTCGCTGCCGGTGTGCGAGCACCTCGCCGCCGAGGTGGGCGGTGCCGAGCTGCACGTGCTCGAGGACGCGGCGCACCTGCCCGGCCTCGAGCACCCGGAGGAGTTCCTCGCGGTGCTGCGGCCGTGGCTGGAGCGCCACGGGATCTGATCAGGCCACGGCGGCCAGGTCGAACGCCCAGTCCACGTAGAGCTCCGGCGGCTCGCCCTGCTCGACGAGGTCGATCCGGTCGAAGCCGGCCTCGACGCAGGTCGCGCCGGCGTCCAGGTCGCTCTCCGCCACGAAGGCGTGCACGAATCGGGGCACGGGGAACGCCGCCGCCTCCTCGAGCAGCATCCGCACGGAGTCCGCGGTGATGCCGCGGGCGTGCGGAGCGATGCTCCACGCCGCCTCGTAGGCGACGACGCCGCGCGAGCAGCCGTACCAATAGCCGATGGAGCCGACGGAGAGTCCGTCCAGCTCGACCACGTAGAAGAACGCGTCGCCGTCCGCCCAACCGCGCAGGTAGCGGTCGTGGCGCACGAGGATCTCGCTCTCGCTCTCGAGTCCGCCGCCCGCGTGCGCGAGGGTGTCGCGCAGGACGGAGGCGTCCGCCTGCGGCCAGGGGAGCAGGCGGAGGTTCTCGGGGTGGTGGTCGATGCTGGCTGTTCTCTGGTCGCTTCCGGGTTCGGGTCCCGTCACGCGCTCCGATCCTCTCTCTCAGGATGGCTCGCCGATCGAGCGCGCCGCCAGGGTGTTCGGCGCGCCTGTCCGATCGGATGTCTCCGCACTCGGGATGCGGACACGGTGTCGCCCCATCTTCGACCCGATCAGGGGAGGGAAACGGAAGCGGTGAGGAATCTAGCCCCGGACGGGGGGTGGCACCTGCACAACACCTGGGCAACCGCTGATTGCGGGGCCTCCGAGGGGCGGCGGAGACGTGCGCCCACCCCTGCGAGATCGCCGCTTCAGTCCGCCGAGACGCAAGAAAAGCGCGCGCACGAGCCCATACGCTCGGAGTCGGAGCGCGTTCCGCTCCTGCAGCCCCGTATCACCAGCGTGAGGAGGATCACCATGTCGCAAGCCGTGCAGAGCACCGTCGTCGGAGAACCCGAGGTCGTCGAGGACCGCGTGGAGGAGTCCGCCGCCTGGCTCGACCTGAAGGCGGCCGCCGCCGCGCTGCAGCCGCTCCAGTCCCAGGACGGCTCGCTCGCCGGGCCCGAGAGGCTCGAGGAGGCGCGCACCCTCGTCGAGCGGATCGTCGCCGGCGTCCGCACCCTCGCCCCCGCGTTCCCGCACGACGCCGCGTACCTCGACGCGCTGGTCGTCGACCTCGAGCGCTGGAGCGCCGACGGCCTCGGCCTGCCGGACTTCCTCGACTCGCTCACCGCGTTCCAGCCGCAGCTCGAGCGCGTCGACGGCCGCCGCCACCTCGTCGTCTTCCCCATGTACACCCAGAACGGCAGCCGCGACCGCCACGTCGAGGCCGTCCTCGTCGAGGTCGTCTGGCCGCGGTTCGTCGCCGAGCTGGAGGCGGGCGACTACTCCAACGCCCTCTTCGTGCCCGTGCGCTTCGTCGACTTCACCGCCGGCTACGACACCGACAGCGCCGTGCTGTTCCCCGAGACGGTCGCGATGCGCTCCGTCCCGTCCTTCACCTGGGGCGCGATCTTCGCCGACCGCGAGGCGGCCCGGTTCCGCCGCGTCGTCACGGAGGCGGCCCGGATCACCCGTCTCGAGCTCCCGGAGGACGCGCAGCGCCTGCTGGCCGACCAGCGCCTGGCGGAGGAGTCCTTCGTGATGTGGGACCTCATCCACGACCGCACCCACATGCGCGGCGACCTGCCGTTCGACCCGTTCATGATCAAGCAGCGGATGCCCTTCTTCCTCTACTCGCTGGAGGAGCTGCGGTGCGACCTCACCGCCTTCCGCGAGGCCGTCGCCATCGAGCGCCGCCTCGGCGCGCTCGACCGCCGCGACGACGAGGAGGAGGCGCTGGCCGAGCGCTCGCGCTTCGTGCAGTACGCGATCCTGTTCGACCGGCTCTTCCGCTTCCCGCTCACCGGGTCGCGGGTGCGCAACTACGACGGCCTCGGCGGCCAGCTGCTCTTCGCCTGGCTGCACCAGCACGGCGTCCTGCACTGGACCGACACCCGGCTGGCGTTCGAGTGGGACGGCGTCGCCGACGTGGTCGTCGCCCTCTCGGACGCGATCGACGAGCTCTACTGGCGCTCGATCGACCGGCCGAAGACGGCGCACTGGCTGGCCGCGCACGAGCTGATCGCGGCCACTCTCACTCCGCACCCCGCCTCCGCCTGGGCCCGCGGGCTCCCGGACGAGGTGCTGCTCGGCGCCCCGCGCGGCCTCACCGACGCGGTGCTGGACGACGAGTTCCCGCTGTCGATGTTCTACGAGGCCCTCGGGAAGAAGATGGGCGACGTCATCGCCTCGACCCGGGGCATCACCGGCCGGGACTGACGTCGCGCCCGGGAGGCGGCGGGGTGCGCTCCTCCGCCTCCCGGGGCCCCGTCCGACCGGCGTCGGTTAGCGTGGGGCGCATGCCCTCAAGTGACGGAGCCGCGGACCCGCTCGACGCGGGCTGGATCCGGCGAGCGCCGAGCCGGGCCGGATACGTGCGCGACGCGGTCACCGCGGGGATCCTGCTGGTGGCGACGATCGTCTCCGTCGCGCTGTACTCCTCGGCGGGCTTCCCGGACGCGGCGCACCCCGTCGTCAGCGCCCACTGGGCCGTCCTGATGACCCTTCCCCTCGCGCTGCGCCGCCGGTTCCCCGCGAGCGTGGCGGCCGGGCTCTCCGTCGTCTACGCGCTCGGGATCGTGCTCCAGGTGCCGGAGTCGCTCTTCGGCCAGATCTGCCTGTTCCTCGCGCTCTACACGGTCGGCGCGTGGGGCCGGAACCGGCGCACGGCGCTCGTCGTCCGAGTGGCGATCGCGGTCGGGATGCTGGGCTGGCTGCTCACCACCCTCGCCACGGGCGAGTACTTCGGCAGCTCCGTGCCGGTCGACGACTCCCCCGGCCTGCTCTCGCCCTACGCGGCGGAGTCGGCCCTCGCGGTCGTGTCGAACCTGCTCTACTTCGGCAGCGCCTACGTCTTCGGCGAGGCGTCGTGGCAGTCGGCCCGCCGGCTGGAGGCGCTCGAGACGCGCACGGCCGAGCTCGACGACGAGCGGGAGCGCTCCTCGCGGCAGGCCGTGTCCTCCGAGCGGCTGCGGATCGCGCGCGAGTTGCACGACGTGGTCGCGCACCACGTCAGCGTGATGGGCGTGCAGGCGGGAGCGGCGCGGCGGGTGCTGGCGCGGGATCCGGAGCGGGCGGCGGCATCGCTCAGCGCCATCGAGGGCGACGCGCGCTCGGCGATCGAGGAGCTGCACCGCATCCTGGTCGCGCTGCGCGCCGAGGACGCGGTCCCGAATCCGCTCACCGACGCCGCGTCCACCCGCGGGGTGGCCCAGCTCGAGGAGCTGGTCGCGGCGTCCAGCGGGTCGGGCCTGCCCACCGTCTTCCTCACCCTCGGCACGCCCCGCGAGATCCCCGCGACGGTGGGGCTCAGCCTCTACCGCATCGCGCAGGAGTCGCTCACGAACGTCCGCAAGCACGCGGGGCGCGGCGCGCACGCCGAGGTGCGCCTCCGCTACGCCCCCGACGCGGTCGAGCTCGAGATCGCCGACGACGGCGGGTCCGGCCCGCACCCGAGCGCTCCCGCCTCCTGCGGACTGGGGCACACCGGCATGAGCGAGCGCGCGGCCGCGGTCGGCGGCTGGATCGAGATGGGGCCGAGGGGCGGAGGGTACCTCGTGCACGCCCGGGTGCCGCTGTCCCCCGTCCGGGCGAGCGTGCCGGACGCCGGCGACCCGGTACCGTCGTCGGAGACGTCGCGGGGGCGTCAGGAGCGAGCGAGCGGGGGCCGCCCATGACCGAGCACGTGCGCGTGCTGCTCGTCGACGACCAGGAGCTCGTCCGCGTGGGCTTCCGCATCATCCTCGAGTCGGAGCCCGGGATCGAGGTGGTCGGCGAGGCCCGCACCGGGCTCGAGGCCCTGCAGCGCGCCTCCGAGCTGCGCCCCGACGTGATCTGCATGGACGTGCAGATGCCCGGTCTCGACGGCCTGGCCGCGACCCGCGAGATCGTGGCCGACCCGCGCCTGTGCTCGCGGGTGCTCATCCTCACCACCTTCGACCGCGACGACTACCTCTTCGAGGCGCTCTCGGCCGGCGCCAGCGGGTTCCTGCTCAAGAACGCGTCGCCGGAGGAGCTGGTCGAGGCGGTGCAGGTGGTCGCCCGCGGCGACGCGATGCTCGCCCCCGACGTCACCCGGCGCGTGATCGAGCGGTTCGCCTCCGTGCCCGAGCGCACGCCGGCCGCCGCCGAGCACTCCGGAGTCGCCGACCTGACGGACCGCGAGCGCGAGGTGCTCGTGCACCTGGCGCGGGGCTGGTCGAACGCCGAGATCGCGGCCGAGCTGTTCGTGGGCGAGGCGACCGTGAAGACGCACGTCTCGAAGATCCTGATGAAGCTCGGCGTGCGCGACCGGATCCAGGCGGTCGTGTTCGCCTACGAGCACGGGATCGCGGTACCGGGGCGCCCCTGAGCGGTGGGCCGGGCGGTCGGCACCGTGGTGGACGGCTCGGAGGTGCTCGACGCCGGGGCGGTCAGCGCCGGGGCTGGCTCGAGGCCGGGCGCGGCGGGGTGCGGCGGACGAACTCCATCCGGATCTCCGGCACGATCTTCCGGTCGAGCACGACCGTCATGTAGCGGCCGTCGACGCGGGCGCCGATCGCGACCACGTCCGGATCGGTGTCCACGCGGTAGCCGCGCAGCGCCTCCCCGTCCACGATCACCGGGACGCCCCGCACGACGTCCTCGTCGCGGAGGGCGGCGGCGACGACCGGCATCCCGCCGCGGCGGCTGCGCACGCGGCCCGGGAAGGTGTTGCGGAGCACGTCGCCCATGTGGGCCGCGAGGCGGGACTCCAGGGGCCGGCTGCGCTCGGCGGGGATCGGCACGGAGGTGCGGACCGCCTCCCAGAGCACCGGGTACCGCATCCGCGTCACCTGGTCGACCATCCACGGCGGCAGGTGGTCGTTCTCGGCGCGCTCGATCGCGCGCTTCTGCTCGGGGGTCAGCGGGACGTGGTTGACGGGGTCGGCGCGGTTGCGCGGGTTCTTGTAGAACGAGTACGAGAGCGAGATCTCGACGAAGCGGCCGAGCGCCATCGTCTGCGCGGCGGCGAACTCCTCCAGCCGCGGCTGGGGCGCGAACGCGAGGACGGGATCGCCGAAGCGTGCCGCGATCTCGTCCACCCCGGGAGGGGCGGGCATGTCGCGGACAGCTCCCGAGGTGTCCATGCGCATAGGTCAAGAGTGGCCTGCCTCCCAGCCGATACCAACTTCTTGACGGAGATCGGCTTTCGGGTCGTCGTCCGTTCACCTGCCCGAAACAAACGGGGGGCAGGAGGGGCGTCGCGGAGGGCGCCTCCCGGGCTCCTCCGGGCGGCGGGCTGCGAAGATGGAGGGATGAGCGCTCTGCACGATCCCGACGTCCGCGGCTTCGCCTCCGACAACTACTCCGGAGTGCACGACGAGGTCCTCGCCGCGATCGCCGCGGCCAACGGAGCGCACCAGATCGCCTACGGCGAGGACGTCTACACCGAGCGCCTGCAGGAGGCGTTCCGCCGCGAGTTCGGCGAGCAGGCCCAGGCCTTCCCCGTCTTCAACGGCACGGGCGCCAACGTCACCGGTCTGCAGTCGATGCTGCCGCGGTGGGGCGCCGTCGTCTCGGCGGGCACCGCGCACATCACCTCCGACGAGGGCGGAGCGCCCGAGAAGGTCGGCGGGATCAAGATCCTCACGGTCCCCACGCCCGACGGCAAGCTGACCCCGGCGCTGGTCGACCAGGAGGCGTGGGGCTTCGGCGACGAGCACCGCGCCCAGCCGCTCGTGGTCTCGATCACCCAGTCCTCCGAGCTCGGCACCGTCTACACCCCCGAGGAGGTGCGCGCGCTCGCCGACCACGCGCACGGCCTCGGCATGCGGCTGCACATGGACGGGGCGCGCATCGCGAACGCCGCGGCCGCTCTCGGCCTGCCCCTGCGCTCCTTCACGACCGACGCGGGCGTCGACGTGCTCTCGTTCGGCGGCACCAAGAACGGCATCCTGCTCGGCGAGGCGATCGTCGTGCTCGACCCGGCGGCCTCGACCGGGCTGACCTTCCTCCGCAAGACCAA
This sequence comes from Rathayibacter sp. AY1A3, assembly GCF_002930975.1. NCBI lineage: Bacteria > Bacillati > Actinomycetota > Actinomycetes > Micrococcales > Microbacteriaceae > Rathayibacter > Rathayibacter sp. AY1A3. The sequence goes on from NZ_PSTO01000031.1 coordinate 20,498, forward strand.
CATGCAGCTGTCCTCCAAGATGCGCTTCATCTCGGCGCAGCTGCTCGCCCTGCTCGGCGACGGCGGCGAGGAGGAGCCCCTGTGGCTCCGCTCGGCCCGGCACGCGAACGCCATGGCGGCGCGCCTGCGCTCGGGGCTCGAGGAGGCGATCGCCGCCGGCCGGATCACCGGGCTCGAGTTCACGCAGCAGACCCAGGCCAACGCGGTGTTCGCGACGCTGCCGCCCGGAGTCGCGGACCGGCTCCGCGCCGCCTACCGCTTCTACGACTGGAACCCGGCGACCGGCGAGGTCCGCTGGGTCTGCTCCTTCGACACGACGGAGGACGACATCGACGCGTTCACGGCCGCGATCGAGCGCGAGCTGGCCGCGTGAGGGCCCGCCTCCCGCGCCTGGCGACGGTCGGCGCCGCGCTCGCCGTTCTCGTCGCGCTGACGGGCTGCACGTCGGCCGAGCGCTCGGACGTCGCGGCCACCCCGTCGGCGTCCGAGACCGCCGCTCCGACTCCCTCCGCGACTCCGACGCCCTCGCCCACGGCCTCGACCCGCCTGGGCTGCGACTCCCTCCTCCCCGCCACGCGGGCGGCCTCGGCGCTGGGGGTCTCCCGCAGCGCTCTCGAGGGCAGCCGCGAGGTGACGACGCGCTCCTCGGGCGAGCTGATCCGCGAGGCCGCGGAGGAGAACGGCGGAGTGCTCCGCTGCGCCTGGTACGACGAGGACGCCTCGATCACCGCGGCCGCGGTCGACGACGCCGCCGAGGCCTTCACCGGCCGTCCGGGCCCGCGCCTCGAGACCGCCGTCGAGGCCTACGGCTCCTGCACCGACGGCAGCTGCGACCTGGACCTGCTCGCCGGCGCCACCTGGGTGACGCTGCAGCTGCGCGGCGCCCCCGCGGCCGTCGACCTCGCCGCGCTGGCGACCGGCACCGCCTCCGCCGCGCTCGGCACCCTCGACGAGCCGGTCACCGCGACGGCGCCCGTCTGCACCGAGGTCCTGACGGCCGAGCAGCTGTCCGGTGCCGCCGGTCTCGCGCAGGCGACCGCGGGGACGGGGACCGGGACGCCGACCACCGCGTCGGCCGCTGCCGCCGCCCGGGCCGGGTACGCCTCCTGCAGCTGGAGCGACGCCTCCAGCGCCGCCTACTCGGGCGTGACGGTCGACGCGCTCCCGAACGGCGACGACGGCTGGCGGAACCTCTCGCTGACCTCGGGCCTGGCGATCCCGCTCGAGCCGCTCGACGGCTTCGGCGAGAAGGCCCTCACCGGCTGCGCGGCGGGCGTCTGCGAGATCGACGCGCTCGCCGACGACGTGTGGTGGCGCGTGACCGTCACCGGCGACGCGTCGAAGGCCGAGGCCGTCGCCCGCGCCGTGCTCGCGAACGCCTGACCCGGGCGCCCCGCTCCTCCGCGAGCGGGTCAGCGCCAGTACTCGTACCAGGACGACTCGCGGCAGCCGAGGGACGCGTAGAGGCGGCGGGCGCCGGCGTTCTCGGCGAGCACCTGGAGCCAGAAGCGCGCGACGCCCCGGCCGGACGCGTCCTCGAGGAGGGCGCGGATCACGGCGGAGGCGAGCCCGCGGCGCCGGGCGTCCGGGCGGGTCGCCAGGGCGAAGAGGCCGCCCCAGAGCTCGCCGTCCGGCGCCGTGACGAGCGCGAGGCGGCCGGTCGCGGCCGGGCCGTCCCCGTCGACGGCGAGAGCGTAGGAGGAGGGGCAGCCCGCGAGGATGCGCTCGGCGACCGCACGCTCCTCCGCGCCACCGCGACCGTCCACCGACCACCAGAGGGCGAGCCAGTCCTCGTCGGGAGCCGGGGCGAGCCGGACGCGAGGCCGCGGCGCGGGCCTCGGCGGCACTGACCTCGACGGCGCGGACCCCGACATCGTGGACAGGGCGGCGAGCGCCTCCTGCACCGATCCCGTCAGCACGAGCGTCCGGTCGATCGGCGCGGCGCCCCGCTCGGCGAGCAACCCGGTCAGACCGGCGGGGCTCGGCGGTCCGATCTGCACGAGGGGCGCGATCCCGTGCTCGCGGGCGAACGCCTCCGCCGCGTCGAGGGCCGCCCCCTGGTCGACGACGTCGCCGGACGCGAGCACCGAGTTCGCGCGCTTGGTGACTCCTGCGGAGGCGCGCAGCTCCCACGCGCCGAGGGGGCGCCGCACGAGCGCGGGCCAGGCGTCGGCGGCGAGGCGGTCGAGCAGGCGCGGATCCATCGGGCCACGGTAGCGGGAGCGGCGCCGGAGCCCTGTGGACGCCCCCGGGAACGGGTCCGGCCCGCAGGATCCGCCGCGGACGAGCCGAGCGGGATCCTGCGGGCCGGAGGCCGTGGAGGGACGAGCCCTACATGTTGATCATGTGCCCCTTGAGGCCGTGGAAGCCCTCCTGCAGCGCCTCCGACAGCGTCGGGTGGGTGTGCACGTTGCGGGCCAGCTCGGTCGCGGTGAGGTCCCACTTCTGGGCGAGCGTGAGCTCGGGGAGCAGCTCCGAGACGTCCGGGCCGATCATGTGGGCGCCGAGGAGCTCGCCGTACTTCTTGCTCGCGATGAGCTTCACGAAGCCGGTGGGCTCGCCGAGGCCGTGGGCCTTGCCGTTCGCCATGAAGGGGAAGGTCGAGACGGTGATCTCGTGTCCCTCGTCCGTCGCCTGCTTCTCGGTGAGGCCGAAGGAGGCGATCTGCGGCTGGCAGAACGTCGCGCGCGGCATCATCCGGTAGTCGCCCAGGGTCTGGGTCTCGGCACCGGCGAGGGTCTCGGCGGCGACGACGCCCTGCGCCTCCGCGACGTGCGCGAGCTGCAGCTTCGCGGTGACGTCGCCGATGGCGTAGATGTGCGGCACGTTGGTGCGCATGTGGTCGTCGATCGCGATCGCGCCGCGCTCGGTGAGCTCGACGCCCGTCTTCTCGAGGCCGAAGCCCTCGGTGCGGGGGACCCAGCCGATCGACATGAGCACCTTGTCGACCTCGAGGGTCGACTGCGTGCCGTCCTTCGCGGTGTAGGTGACCGTGACGTAGCCGTCCTTGTCGACGACCGACTCGACCTTGGTCGAGGTCAGGATCTCGACGCCGAGCTTCTTGTACTGCTTCTGGATCTCCTTGGAGACGTCCGGGTCCTCGTTGGGGAGGGCGCGGTCCATGAACTCGATGATCGTCACGTCGACGCCGTAGTTCTTGAGGACGTAGGCGAACTCCATGCCGATCGCGCCCGCGCCCACGATGGCCATCGTGTCGGGGAGCTCGCGGGTCATGATCTGGGTCTCGTAGGTGACGACGTTCTCGGAGAGCTCGACGCCGGGCAGGAGGCGGACGCTCGCGCCGGTCGCGATGATCGCGTCGTCGAAGGTCAGCGACTCCGTGCCGCCCTTGCTCAGCTGCACGTCGAGGCCCTGCGGGCCGGTGAAGGAGCCGACGCCGTCGAACTCGGCGATCTTGTTCTTCTTCATCAGGAAGTGGACGCCCTTGGTGCGGCCGTCCGCGACCGAGCGGCTGCGGTCGAACGCCGCGCCGAAGTCGAACGAGACGTCGCCCGAGATGCCGAACTGCTTCGCCTGGGTGTGGAAGAGGTGGGCGAGCTCCGCGTTGCGCAGCAGCGCCTTGGACGGGATGCAGCCGACGTTGAGGCAGACACCGCCCCAGTACTGCTTCTCGACGACGGCGACGGACTTGCCGAGCTGGGCGGCGCGGATCGCGGCCACGTATCCGCCGGGGCCTGCCCCCAGGACGACGACGTCGAAGTGCTGGGCCATGGATGATCCTCCAGAGTCGTGGATGGTGGTGCGCGGGGTGACCACGCCGTCTCCCACCGTACCGTTCCGGGGCTCGGAGGCGGCCCGCTCCTCCGTGGGCGAACGCGCGCGCGGGCGCCTGCCGTGCACGCGCGGGAATGCCCGCGGGGCGGGGACGGTTGGGCTCCACGGGCGACGGAGCCCCTCCCCCAGTCCCCCGCACGGAAGAAGCCCCGCGATGTCCGCCACCGCCTCCCGCACCGCCAGCACCAGCGCCCCGATCCTCGACGTCCTCGCGGAGCGCTGGAGCCCCCGCTCCTACGACGCGACCGGGACCGTCTCCGACGAGACCCTCGCGTCCCTCCTCGAGGCCGCGCGCTGGTCCCCGTCCGCCAGCAACTCGCAGCCGTGGCGCTTCATCGTCGCCCGCCGCGGAACCGACGGGTTCGACCGCATCGTCGCGACGCTCGCCGGCTTCAACGGCGCCTGGGCCGGCTCCGCCGCCGTCCTGGTCGTCGCGCTCGCCGAGACCGTCGACTCCGAGGGGAAGCCGCGCCCCTGGGCCGTCTACGACCTCGGCCAGTCGATCGCCCACCTCAGCGTCCAGGCGCACCACGAGGGGCTGCACGTGCACCAGATGGCCGGCTTCGACAAGGACGCCGTCCGCGCCGCGTTCGGCGTCGACGAGCGCTTCGACCCGGTGACGATCGCCGCGGTGGGAGTCGCGGCCGACGCCGACGCGCTGGCGAACGAGACCCTCCGCGAGCGCGAGACCGCGCCGCGCACCCGCCTGCCCCTCGAGGAGCTCGTGCTCGTCCAGGCGTAGCCCTCCCGCGGAAGGCGTCCTCCGTCCGCGGACCGGGGAGGCCTTCCGCGTCCCACCCCCTGTGTTACTCCCCGTGTCGGTCCCCGCTGTGCCGCCGGGAGCCTCTCCGTACGATCGGACGATCCGCCCGCCCGTCCCGCTGCCCGGAGAGACATGCCCGCCACCCCCGCCGCCCGCACGAGCCTGGCCTTCGACGCCGAGCTCGGCCAGTCGGCGTTCCCCGTGCGCTTCGAGGGGGTCGGCCGCACCTTCGCGCCCGGGTCCCCCGTACTGACGGACGTGACGCTCGAGGCCGCCGCGGGCGAGGTCATCGCGATCCTCGGCCCGAGCGGCTGCGGCAAGTCGACGCTGCTGCGCATCGCGGCGGGCCTGGACACCGCCTCCGAGGGGTCCGTCCTCATCGACGGCGCCCCCGTCTCCGGCATCGACCCGCGCTGCGCGGTGGCGTTCCAGGAGCCGCGGCTGCTGCCTTGGCGGAGCATCGCCGACAATGTCGCGCTCGGACTGCCGCGCGGCACCCCGCGCCCGGCCGCCCGCGCCGCCGTCGACGAGCTGCTCTCGCTGGTCGGCCTCACCGCGCACGCCCGCTCGCGGCCCCGCGAGGTGTCCGGGGGGATGGCCCAGCGCGCCTCCCTCGCCCGCGCCCTCGCCCGGAACCCCGGCGTGCTCCTCCTGGACGAGCCCTTCGGGGCGCTCGACGCGCTGACCCGCCTGCGGATGCAGGACCTGCTGCTCGACGTGCACGCGGCGGCTCCGGCGACGATCCTGCTCGTCACCCACGACGTCGACGAGGCCCTGCAGCTGGCCGACCGCATCGTGCTCCTCGGGCGCGACGAGCCCGGAGGCGTCTCGCGCATCCAGCGGATCGTCACCGTCCCCGGCGCGCGGCCCCGCGACCGCGGCTCGGCGGAGCTCGCCGAGCACCGGGCCGAGCTCCTCGCGGGGCTGGGCATCGAGCGGCACTGACCCCGGGCGGATCGACCCGCGTCCCTCCACCCGGGCGGCACGGTCCGGGCGGCACGACCTCCCTCCCCAGCCGCCTCCTCCTCCCGCTCTCCACCGCACGAGCACCTCCCCGCACCGCCCCTCCCCTGCAGCGTCCACACTCGCTGTCACCGCATCCCCGAAGCCGAGGCCCCCATGTCGTTCACCAGCTCCCCGCTCACCCGCCGCACCGCTCTCGCCGGTCTGCTCACCGCCGCCGCCGTCCCGCTCCTCGCGGGCTGCGTGCAGGGCGAGGGCGGAGGAGGAGCGGCGGCCGCGACCGCCGACGCCGCCTCCGGAGGAACTCAGGGCGGCACGCTCACGCTCGACTTCGCGACGTACAACCCGCTGAGCCTGGTCATCAAGGAGAAGGGCTGGCTCGAGGCCGCCCTCGCCGAGCAGCAGGTCACCGTCGCCTGGGTGCAGTCGGCCGGCTCCAACAAGGCCAACGAGGCCCTGCGCGCCGGAGCGATCGACGTCGGCTCCACCGCCGGCTCGGCCGCACTGCTCGCCCGCTCGAACGGCTCGCCGATCAGGACGATCGACATCTTCTCGCAGCCGGAGTGGTCGGCCCTCGTCGTCCCCGCCGGCTCGGCGATCACGTCGGTCGAGCAGCTCAAGGGCAAGCAGATCGCGGCCACCAAGGGCACCGACCCGTACTTCTTCCTGGTGCAGGCGCTCGAGGCCGCCGGCCTGGGCATCGGCGACGTGACGGTGCAGAACCTGCAGCACGCCGACGGCTGGGCGGCGCTGCAGAACGGCTCCGTCGACGCCTGGGCGGGCCTGGACCCGATCATGGCCGGCGCCGAGGCGGCCGGGGCGACCCTGCTCTACCGCAACGTCGACTTCAACTCCTACGGCCTGCTCAACGCGACCGAGAGCTTCCTCGCCGAGAAGCCGGACCTCGCGCAGACCGTCGTGAACGCGTACGAGCACGCCCGCGCCTGGGCGCTCGAGAACCAGGACGAGACGGCGAGCATCCTCGCCTCCGTCGCCGGCCTCGACGTGGCGGTGGCGACGACGGTCATCACCGAGCGCAGCAACCTCGACGTCGACAACGTCCCCGGCTCCGCGCAGACCGACGTGCTCGCCGTGATCGGCCCGATCTTCGTCGAGAACGGCGACGTCGCCTCGCAGCAGCAGGTCGACGACGCGCTCGACTCGCTGCTCGACGACACCTACGCCTCGGCGGCCGACCCGAGCGCCATCGGCGCCTGAGGGTCCGGCCCTCCGCCCCCGACCCCGTGATCCGAGGAGACCGACGATGACGATCCGCGACGACGACACCGCGACCGACGCCGATGTGCTGCGCCGGAGCGCGCTGTCCGCGCCGATGCCGGGTGAGCCCGGACTCGTGACGGCGGGCCCGTCGGTCGCGGCCTCCCAGCGCCGCCTCCGCGAGGACCGCTCCCACCCGCTCACCACGCGACGGTGGTTCGTGGTCGCGGGAGGCGCGATCCTGCCCGTGCTGCTGCTCGCCGCCTGGCAGATCGCGACGACGACCGGGATGGTCTCGGTGGCGGTCTTCCCCTCGCCCGCGATGGTCTGGGCGGCCGGCGTCGACCTCGCCCAGCGCGGCGACCTCGGCCAGGACGTCGCCATCTCGACGCAACGCGTGCTCATCGGGTTCGCGCTCGGCTCGGCGCTCGGGCTCGTGGTCGGCGCGCTCTTCGGGCTCTCCCGCGTCTGGGAGGTCGTCCTCGGGCCGACCCTCGGCGCGATCCGGGCGGTCCCGTCGCTGGCCTGGGTCCCGCTGCTGCTGCTCTGGATGGGCATCGGCGAGGAGTCGAAGATCACGCTGATCACGATCGGCGCGTTCTTCCCCGTCTTCACCACGGTGGCCACGGCGCTCGGCCACGTCGACCGGCACCTCGTCGAGGCGGGCCGCGCCTTCGGCCTCTCGGGCGTCCGGCTCTTCACGACGGTGCAGCTGCCCGCGGTGATCCCCTCCGTGATCTCCGGGCTGCGCCTCGCGCTCGCCCAGTCGTGGCTGTTCCTGGTCGCCTCCGAGCTCATCGCCTCCTCGATGGGCCTCGGCTTCCGCCTCATCGACAGCCAGAACAACGGCCGGATCGACCGGGTGTTCCTGGCGATCGTCCTGCTGGCCGTGCTGGGCAAGCTCACCGATGCCGTCGTCGGCGTGTTCCAGCGCTACGCCGTGAGGAAGTGGGCGTGAGCGCCGGGGAGGGAGCTCCGAGCGTGAGCGGGACGATCGCCAACCTGCTCGACGAGCACCGCCGGTTCCCCCCGCCCGCGGCCTTCGCCGCGCAGGCGAACGCGGGCGCGGAGGAGTACTCGCGAGCCGCCGCCGATCCGGTCGCGTTCTGGGAGGAGGCGGCCCGCCGCCTCGAGTGGGCGGAGCCGTGGCACACCGCCCACAGCTGGGAGCCTGCCGCTCCGCTGCCCGACGGCTCGCTCTCGGTGCCGCGCACGACCTGGTTCGAGGGTGGACGGCTGAACGTGGCCGTCAACTGCGTCGACCGCCACGTGGACGCGGGACGAGGCGGGAAGACCGCCCTCCACTTCGAGGGCGAGCGCGGCGACCGGCGGTCGATCACCTACGCCGAGCTCCAGCGCGAGGTCTCCCGCGCCGCGAACGCGCTGACCGCGCTCGGGATCGGGAAGGGCGACCGCGTCGTCGTCTATCTCCCGGTGATCCCCGAGACCATCGTCATCACGCTCGCGATCGCGCGGATCGGCGCGATCCACTCGCTCGTCTTCGGCGGCTTCTCCGCCGAGGCGGTGCGGTTCCGCGTGGAGGACACCGGCGCGAAGCTCCTGGTCACCACGGACGGGCAGTTCCGGCGCGGAGCGGCGGTGCCGGTCAAGGCGAGCGCCGACCGGGCGGTCGAGGGCGTTGCGTCGATCGAGCACGTCCTCGTCGTCCGCCGCACCGGTGAGACCGACGTCCCGTGGACCCCGGGCCGCGACGTCTGGTGGCACGAGCTGGTCGACGCGCAGAGCGACGTCCACGAGGCCGAGGCCTTCGACTCCGAGACGCCGCTGTTCATCATCTACACCTCCGGCACGACCGGGAAGCCCAAGGGGCTGGTGCACACCAGCGGCGGCTACCTCACGCAGGCCTCCTGGACGCACTGGGCCGTGTTCGACGCGAAGCCGGACGACGTGCACTGGTGCACCGCCGACCTCGCCTGGGTCACCGCGCACACCTACGAGATCTACGGACCGCTCTCGAACGGGCTCACCCAGGTCATCTACGAGGGCACCCCGAGCACCCCGCACACCGCCCGGCACTTCGAGATCATCGAGCGGTACGGGGTGACCGTCTACTACACGGCGCCGACGCTGATCCGGACGCTGATGACCTGGTTCCCCGAGGGCGTGCCCGCCCGGTACGACCTGTCGAGCCTGCGCCTGCTCGGCACCGTCGGCGAGTCCATCAACCCCGAGGCCTGGGTCTGGTTCCACGAGGCGATCGGCGGCGGACGCTGCCCGATCGTCGACACCTGGTGGCAGTCCGAGACCGGCGCCGCGGTGATGTGCCCGCTGCCGGGCGTCTCGACCCTCAAGCCGGGCTCGTCGCTCGGAGCCCTGCCCGGGCTCGGCGTCCTCGTGGTGGACGAGCACGGCGAGCGGGTGCCGAACGGCTCCGGCGGCTACCTCGTGGTCGACCGGACCGGGCCGGCGCTCGCCCGGACCGTGTGGGGCGACCCGGAGCGGTACCGCGACTCCTACTGGGCCCGCTACGCGTCCCAGGGGTGGTTCTTCTCCGGGGACGGCGCGAAGTACGACGCCGACGGCGACGTCTGGGTGCTCGGCCGCGTCGACGACGTCATCAACGTCTCCGGGCACCGCCTGTCCACGATCGAGATCGAGTCGGCACTCGTCGCCCATCCGGCCGTCGGCGAGGCCGGAGTCGTCGGAGTCGCCGACGCGACGACCGGCCAGGCCATCGCGGCGTTCGTCATCCCCTCCGACGACGCCGTCGACCGCAGCGAGGAGGACCCGGCCTACTGGACAGCTCTCGGCACGACGCTCTCGGCGCTCCTGCGCGACCACGTGGCGGTCGCGATCGGGCCGATCGCCAAGCCGCGCGACGTGGTGGTGGTGCCGGATCTGCCCAAGACCCGCTCCGGCAAGATCATGCGGCGGCTGCTCGGCGACATCCGCGACGGCCGCCCGCTCGGAGACGTGACGAGCCTCCAGGACGACACCGTCCCGGCGCGCATCGCCCGCATCGTCGCCGAGCGCGGGTAGGCGCCGCGCCAGTCGGACGCGGCGGGCGGACCCTGTTTCGGGGAGGCGTCGGGAGCCTGCGCGTCCGCGGCGAGGAGGGGCCGCCGGGGAGCATCCGGAGTAGCGTGAAGCCGTGCGCGACGTCCAACAGCAGATCATCTCCGAGCTCCACGTCTCCCCCGCCGTCGATCCGGCCGTCGAGGTCGAACGGCGCAGCGGATTCCTCGCCGACTACCTCCGCAGCACCGGCGCGAAGGGCCTCGTCCTCGGCATCAGCGGCGGCCAGGACTCGAGCCTCGCCGGGCGCCTCTGCCAGCTCGCGGTCGAGCAGGTCCGCGCGAGCGGCGGCGACGCCTCCTTCATCGCGGTCCGCCTGCCGTACAAGGTGCAGGCCGACGAGGAGGACGCCCAGCTCGCCCTCACGTTCATCCGCCCGGACCGCCAGGTCGTCTTCGACATCCACCAGGGCGTCGACGGCGTGGCCGCAGCATTCGGCGATGCGGTCGACGAGCCGATCAGCGACTTCGTGAAGGGCAACGTGAAGGCGCGGATGCGGATGATCGCGCAGTACGCGATCGCCGGCCAGGCCGGGATGCTCGTCGTCGGGACCGACCACGCGGCCGAGGCGGTCACCGGCTTCTTCACGAAGTACGGCGACGGCGGCGCCGACGTCCTCCCGCTCACCGGCCTCACCAAGCGGCAGGGGCGCTCGCTCCTCGAGCACCTGGACGCACCGGCCCGGCTCTACGAGAAGGCGCCGACGGCGGACCTGCTCGACGACAACCCCGGCCAGACCGACGAGACGAACCTCGGGCTCACCTACGCCGACCTCGACACGTACCTCGAGGGCGGCGAGGTCGACCGGGCCGTCGCCGAGGCCATCGAGGCGCGGTACGCCGCGACCGAGCACAAGCGCCAGGTGCCGCTGTCGATGTTCGACGACTGGTGGCGCTGAGCCGCTGACCGCTTCCAGCGGCCGGCAGCTCAGGACCGCACGGGGCCCCGCTGAGGCGGGGCTCCCGTGCGTCCGGCGCGGAACCGATGCGAGGAGTGGACCCGCCGCGAGGTCAGGAGTCGGCGCGGGCGTTGTAGACGAGCACCTCGCCGGAGTCGACGGAGGCGCGGTAGGCGCGGAACACGTCGAGGGCCTCGTCGCGGAGCACGCCGTCGACGACCTCGATCCCGCGGGCCTCGAACTGGGCGGCCCAGTCCTCGCGCATCGGCCCCTCGTCGAAGGTGCTGATCTCCTCGAGCTCGGGGCCGGAGCCCGCGACGACCAGGCGGCGCACCCCCGACCACATCGTCGCTCCGTAGCACTGCACGCACGGGCGCCAGTTGACGACCAGGTCGTGCGCGGGGAGGCCCTCGCCGCCGAGGTCCCAGGTGCCGAGCGCGGTCTGCGCGAGACCGAGCGCCGTCACCTCGGCGTGGCCGGACGAGACCCCGCTGCCGAGGACGACGTTCACTCCGACCGAGACGAGACGACCGGAGTCGCGCTCGACGACGATCGCCGCGAACGGGCCGCCGTTCCCCTCGCGGAAGTTGCGGTCGGCGAGCGCGTGCACGAGGGCCATCCGGTCCTCGAGGCTCGGGAGGACCTCGGGGACGTCGCGGAGGGCGTCGCCGATCCAGGCGGGCAGGGCGATCTCGTAGCGGGTGGCGAGGCGGTCGATGTCCATGGGTCCTCCGGGAGACGGGGCGGGGCGGGGCGGCGGGCGGAGACGGATGCGCGGCAGGCACGGCACGGGTGACGCGCGGGCGGCGGCCGTCGCCCCTCAGCCTCGCAGTGCCGAGCGCCGGAGACGGAATCGGCCCGGCGCGTCGACGCGGAGGTCAGGCGAGGAGGGCCTCGCCGAGCGCCGCGGCCTGCGCCGCCCAGAAGCGCTTCGCCACACCGGTCCGGCGGAACAGGGCGTCGAAGCCGTGGAAGGCGCCCTCCACGATCTCGAGCCCGCACGGCACTCCGGCCGCGCGCAGGCGCTCGGCGTAGCGGACGTCCTCGTCGTGGAAGAGGTCGAGGCCGCCGACGCCGATCCAGGCCGGCGGGAGGCCCGTGAGGTCGTCGCGGCGGGCGGGGGCGGCGTAGGCCGTGACGCCGGGGCCGCCGGGCTCGCCGGCGAGGTAGGCGGTCCAGCCGAAGCGGTTGCTGCCCGGGGTCCAGACGCGGACTCCGCGCGGAGGAGGACCGGGCCGGGTGACGGTGCGGTCGTCGAGCATCGGGTAGACGAGCAGCTGGAACGCGGGCTGCGCTCCTCCGCGGTCGTGGGCGAGGAGGGTCGCACCCGCGGCGATGCCGCCGCCCGCGCTCGCGCCTCCGACGGCGATGCGCGCCGGGTCGACGCCGCGCTCCCGGGCGTGCGCGACGAGCCAGTCGAACGCGGCCAGCACGTCCTCGACGGCAGCCGGGGCCGGATGCGCGGGCGCGAGGCGGTAGTCGACGGAGACGACCGTGATGCCCAGGGTGCGGGCGAAGTCGATGCAGGACGCCTCGTCCTGGAGGTGGCTGCCGAGCACCATGCCGCCGCCGTGCACCCGGAGGAGCGCGGGAGCGGTACCGCGGAGGATGCGCGGCCTGTAGCTGCGGGCCCGGACGGGAGCGGCTCCGGCGACGGGGATCTCGACGTCGTCGACCACGATGTCGGGCGGGGCCTCGCCTCCCTCGGCGGCGCGTCGCGTGGCGAGGCGCAGCAGTCGCGGGCCGAGGACGATCGGCGGGAGGAAGCGGCCGAGCGCGAGGTCGGGGTGGAAGAGGGGCGCCGTCGCGGCGGTGCGGGCTGACGCGGTCATGCGCGGGAGGCTACTCCTCGCGGCCGTGCCGGCGCCCCTCCGCGGGATTACGGACGCACGAGGGTCTTGATCGCGCGGCGCTCGTCCATGGCGGCGTACGCCTCGGCGATCTCCTCGAGGGGCAGCTCGAGGTCGAAGACCAGACCGGGCTCGATCGCGCCGCTGAGCACGTCCGGCAGCAGCTCGGCCATGTAGCCGCGGACCGGCGCGACTCCGCCGTTGACGCCCACGTTCGAGCCGAACATCTGGCGGACGGGCAGCTCGGGGCCTCCGTTGGGGACGCCGACGTAGCCGACCATGCCGCCGGGGCGGGCGGAGTCGAGGGCCTGCTGCATCGACTCCTTGGTGCCGACGCACTCGAGCACGCAGTCGGCGCCGATCCCGCCGGTCAGCTCGCGGACGCGCGCGACGCCCTCGTCGCCGCGGGTCTCGACTATGTGGGTCGCCCCGAAGCGGCGGGCGAGGTTCTGCCGCGACTCGTGCCGCGACATCGCGATGATCGTGGTCGCGCCGAGGCGCTTGGCCGCCAGGACGGCGCAGAGGCCGACCGCGCCGTCGCCGACGACCGCGACGGTCGAGCCAGCGGTGACGCCGGCCGAGACCGCGGCGTGGTGGCCGGTCCCCATCACGTCGGCGAGGGTGAGCAGGCTGGGGATGAGCGCCGGGTCCGGGTCGATGCCCACGCGGAAGAGCGTGCCGTCGGCGAGGGGCACGCGCACCTTCTCGCCCTGGGCGCCGTCCGCGAAGCCCTCCTCGCGGACCTCGGCGCCCCACCAGCCGCCGGTGAGGCACGAGGTGGAGACGCCGTTGGCGCAGTTCGCGCAGGTGCCGTCGCAGACGTAGAACGGGGCGATCACGAAGTCGCCGACCGCGACGTCGTGCACGTCGTCGCCGATCTCCTCGACGACGCCGACGAACTCGTGGCCGATGCGGTGCGCCTCCTTGGTGGGAGTGACGCCGCGGTAGGGCCAGAGGTCTGAGCCGCAGACGCAGGCCGCGGTGACGCGGACGATCGCGTCGCGCCCCGTCGAGAGCTGCGGGTCGGGGACCTCCTCGAGTCGGATGTCGCGCTCGCCGTGGATGAGTGTTGCTCGCATGGGTGCTCCTGGTCGGGAGGGGGGTGGGGTCGGCGTCCACGGTACGCCCGCGACCGGCCGCGGGTGCCGGAGAGGCGGGGGCTTGCACGAACGCGCGCCGACGCGGCACGGGTGGAGAGCCGGGGTACGGCCGGGGGCGGTCCGGCGCGGGGCGGGAGGCGTCCTGCCGGATCGGAGCAGCCTCGCAGCAGCCCTGCGCCGCGTCACGGCTGCGCCTCCGCCCAGCCGTCGCGCCCGATCACGACGTGCGCGAGGAACCGCAGGCCGCACGCCTCTGCCCCGTCGGCGATCGCCCGCGTCGCCGCACGGTCGGAGGGGAGCACCACGGCCTCGCCCGCGTGGCTGTGCGCCAGGCCGATGCCCGCCGCGCCGCGCGCCAGCACCTCGGCGAGCACGGCGGCGACGGGGATCTCGGCGTGCGCCGGGGCTCCGTCGGCCAGCGTCAGGACGTCGCGGACGGCTCCGGACTCGGCGAGCGCCACCGCCAGCACGGTCTCGACCGGCCGGGCGGCCAGCAGCGGAGCGACGAGCCCGGCCAGGCCGGCGGCGTCGGTCACCCGGGCGGCGCGCGAGGCGCGGTTCATCCTCCGCCGCAGCTCGAAGGAGGCGACCAGGCGGCAGGCGGCGACCTCGCCGACTCCGCGGTGCCGCATCAGATCGCCCACCCCGGCCCGGGCGACGGCGTCGATGCCGCCGAAGCGCGCGAGGAGGCGCTGCGCGACGACGGTCGCGTTGGCGCCGCGGACGCCGGCCCCGATGAGCACGGCGAGGGTCTCGGCGTCGGTGAGCGCCTCCGGTCCGTAGGCGCGGAGGCGCTCCCTCGGCCTCTCCTCGGGAGGGAGGTCGGCCATCCGGGGGCCGGGCGTTTCGAAGGACATGCCGCCGACGCTACGGAGCCCGCCGGACGGGCGCGCCGCGGATCCCGCCACTGTGGACGAGTACCGCCCGCGAGCGCCCTGTGGAGGGACCTCCCGTCACCGCCGGCGCGCTCCTTCCCGTCCCCCTAGACGTCGGCGTCGACCGCGACCACCGCGACCTCTGCGGACTCGCGACAGGGGTCGAGCACCCCGGTCAGTCCGACGCGGGCATCCCCGCCGTCACCGACAGGCTCTCGCCGTCCGGCGCCACGTCCACCAGCACCACGTCCCCGTCGCGCACCGTGCCGCCGAGCAGCGCCGTCGCCAGCTGGTCGTCGATCGCCCGCTGCATCAGCCGGCGCAGCGGCCGCGCGCCGTACTGCGGGTCGTAGCCGCGCTCGGCCAGCCACCCGCGGGCCGCGGGCGTCACCGCCAGGTCGAGCCGTCGCTCCGAGAGCCTCCTCGACAGCCGGTCGACGTACAGCGACACGATCTCGCCGAGCTCGGTGCGGTCGAGCGCTTCGAAGATCACGATGTCGTCGAGCCGGTTCACGAACTCGGGCTTGAAGGCCTGGCGCACCATCTGCTGGACCGCCTCCTCCTTCTGCGGCCGTGACAGCGCCGGGTCCACGAGGAACTGCGACCCCAGGTTGGAGGTGAGGATGAGGATCGTGTTGCGGAAGTCGACCGTCCGCCCCTGGCCGTCGGTGAGCCGGCCGTCGTCGAGCACCTGGAGCAGGACGTCGAACACCTCGGGGTGCGCCTTCTCGATCTCGTCGAGGAGCACCACCGAGTACGGGCGGCGGCGGACCGCCTCCGTGAGCTGGCCGCCCTGCTCGTAGCCGATGTAGCCGGGAGGGGCGCCGACCAGCCGCGAGACGGCGAACTTCTCGCCGTACTCCGACATGTCGATGCGGACCATCGCCTTCTCGTCGTCGAAGAGGTGGTCGGCGAGCGCCTTCGCCAGCTCGGTCTTGCCGACGCCGGTCGGCCCGAGGAAGAGGAAGGAGCCGGTCGGCCGGTCGGGGTCGGAGATGCCCGCGCGGGTGCGGCGCACCGCGTCCGCGACGGCCGACACCGCCTCGTCCTGGCCGATCAGTCGGCGGTGCAGCTCGGTCTCGAGGTGCAGCAGCTTCTCGGTCTCGCCCTGCAGGAGACGCCCGACGGGGATCCCCGTCCAGGCGGCGATCACCGCGGCGATGTCGTCGGCCGTCACCTGCTCGTTGACCATGCGGCCCTCGGCCGGCTCCTCCTCCGCCTCGGCGGCCGCGAGCTCGCGCTCGATCACCGGGATGTCGCCGTAGAGCAGCTTCGACGCGCGCTCGAGCTTCCCCTCGCGCTGCGCGCGTTCGGCGGCGATCCGCAGGGCGTCGAGCCGGTTCTTGAGCTCGCCGACGCGGTTGAGGGAGGCGCGCTCGCGCTCCCAGCGCTCCTGCAGCTCCTCGAGCTGGGCACCGCGGCGGGCCAGGTCCTCGCGCAGCTTCTCCAGCCGCGCCTTCGAGGCCTCGTCCTTCTCCTTCTTCAGCGCCAGCTCCTCGAGCCTCAGCCGGTCGACGGAGCGGCGCAGCTCGTCGATCTCGACGGGAGCGGAGTCGATCTCCATGCGCAGCCGCGACGCGGCCTCGTCGATCAGGTCGATCGCCTTGTCCGGCAGCTGGCGGGAGGTGATGTAGCGGTTCGAGAGCGACGCGGCGGCGACCAGGGCGGAGTCGGCGATCGCCACCTTGTGGTGCGCCTCGTAGCGCTCCTTCAGCCCGCGGAGGATCGCCACGGTGTCCTCGACGGTCGGCTCGCCGACGAAGACCTGCTGGAAGCGGCGCTCGAGAGCGGCGTCCTTCTCGATGTACTGGCGGTACTCGTCGAGCGTCGTCGCGCCGATCATCCGCAGCTCGCCGCGCGCCAGCATGGGCTTGAGCATGTTCGCGGCCGCCACCGATCCCTCGCCGCCGCCCGCGCCCATCAGCGTGTGCAGCTCGTCGATGAAGGTGATGATCCGGCCGTCGGACTCCTCGATCTCCTGGAGCACGGCCTTCAGCCGCTCCTCGAACTCGCCGCGGTACTTCGCTCCGGCGATCAGGGCCGAGAGGTCGAGGCTGACGAGCTGCTTGCCCTTGAGGCTCTCGGCGACGTCGCCAGCGACGATCCGCTGGGCGAGCCCCTCGACGACGGCGGTCTTGCCGACGCCGGGCTCGCCGATGAGGACGGGATTGTTCTTGGTGCGGCGCGTGAGCACCTGGCTGACGCGCCGGATCTCGGCGTCCCTCCCGATCACCGGGTCGAGCTTGCCGCTCGCCGCGATGGCGGTCAGGTTGACGCCGTACTGCTCGAGTGCGGACTTCTCGTCCTGCTGGGGCATCCGACCGGCCTGCATGATGGTGGTCTCCTCCGTGGCTCGAAAGTTGAGTTCGACGGACTCAACTTTACTCCCGCGACGGCTCCGGCGGTCAGGCCGTCAGAAGATCGCTGTCGCGGCCCTGGAGCGCCTCGAGCGCGTCCCGGAGGATCGAGCGCAGCCGGAGCTCGTCGATCCCGGTCAGCGCCGAGATCTCGGCCTGCGAGAAGCCGCCGGCCGCAGCCAGCAGCAGGAGCTCGCGGTCCGGGCAGTCGAGGGCGAGCAGGCCGCTGCCGAGCGGACGCCGGGCGAGCTCGTGCGCGGACCCGAGGGTCTCGCAGAGGACCTCGAGCACCCAGAGCACCGGCTCCGGCGAGCGGGCGCCCTCGCGGGCGCGGCGCCAGACGGCGGTGAAGACGTCGGTGCAGAGCCGGTCGCGGCCGGCCGGGTCGGCCTGGACCGTGCCGACGCACGCCGAGACGAGGCCGCCGAAGCGGTCGACGAGCTCTCCCAGAGCGGAGGCGTCCCCCGTGGCGGAGCGGGTCAGCAGACGGGCGGCGTCCTGCGTCAGCGGCGGACGCACCCGTCCTCCGGTCACGTCCTCGCCTCCAGCACTCACAGGCCTCAGCGTGTCACCGACTCCGGGACGGCGGGACCAGTTGCGCGGAAGGGGGGTGACAGGTATGGAGCGGATCCGCTATCCGACATCAGAGGCGCGGCCAGCGCGCGCGGGCGAAGCAGAAGAGCCCGTAGGCGATGAGCCCGACGGCGACGAAGCCGAGGAGGAGCACGCCCGCCGGCAGCTCCACGAGCGACTTCAGCGCCTCGTCGAGCCCGCCCGCCTGCTCCGGATCATGGGTGACGGCGGCGACGATCAGCAGCACGCCGAGAGCGCCGAGGACCACGCCCTTGGCGACGTAGCCGGCGACGCCGAGCACGGTGACGACGGTGCCCGCCGCGCCGCCCGGCTCCGCGACGTTCTCGAGGAACTTCCTGCTCGCTCCGCGGTACACGAAGACGCCGCCGACCGCGAGGACGGCCAGTCCCGCGATCACGAGCAGCACGACTCCGCCCGGCGCCGAGAGCACCTGCGCGCTCGCGCTCTCGGACGACTCGGACGAGCTCGACCCGCCGCCCGTCGCGAACTTCAGCGCCGTCACGCCGAGGGCGCCGTAGACGACGGCCTTGCCCGCCTCCTTGAGCCGGCTGCCCCAGGTCTTCAGGGCGCTCTCGCGCGGGCGGACGAGGAACGCCTCGAGCAGCCCCCACAGCGCCAGGCCGAAGAGGCCGACCGTGCAGATCCACAGGATCACCAGACCGCCGGGCTGCGCCGCGAGGGCGCCGAGAGCACCGCTCTGGTCGGCCTCGCCTCCGCCGCCGCGGGCCACGCCGAGCGCGATCACTCCGATCAGGAGGTGGACGAGGCCGTTCGCCGCGAAGCCGCCGCGGGCGAGGGTCCGCACCGCCCGCGAGTCCTGGATGTCGTCGGCGGTGCGCTGGGCGTCGGCGGTGCTCGGAGTGTTCACAGGGTGGACGCTACGCGTTTCCACACCCCCGCGCCCGGCGCTCCGCCGTTCGGAGCTGCTCCCGGAGCCGGTTCTCCACACCTTTCCACAGGGTTGTCCACAGCTGTGGAATCGCTAGAGGGACGAGCGGATCACACGTCGACGGCGCGGACGAGCCCGTCCTGCACGCCGCCCAGCCAGTCGTAGACGCTGCGGATCGCGGCCGCGCTCCCCTCCTCCGGGACGACGTCGTCGGTGTCGTCGATCCCCAGCCGCACGGCCAGAGCGAGCCGCATGTCGGTCAGTGCGCGGAGCCAGGCGATCGCCTGCGGCTCCTCGAGACGGACCGCGACCTCGCCCAGCCCCTCGAAGATCCGGCCGTGACTCGTGCCGTCGCCGGCGTCGAGGGCCGCCGTGACGGCGCGGGCGTCGTCCATCTTGCGGGCGGCGAGGTCCGGAGCGGTGAAGCGGCGGAACTCGTCGGCCGCCTCGGCGTCGTCGCGGTAGGCGTCGGGCAGGAGGCGGGCGAGCGCCGGATCGGAGCGGGCCTCCTCCGAGGACGCCCCGCGATCGAGCAGCTCGAGCATCTCGCCGGCCAGATGGCGGAGGATCCCGGCCTCCTCGCGGTCGAAACGGGCGACGGCCGCTCCGGAGGAGTCGCGGCGGAACGCGCGCATCAGCCGAGTCCTCGGATGCCGCGAGCGGGGTGCTCTCCGGTCTCCGCGGCCGCGGGGCGTAGCGGGGCGCTCACGCGTCGGCCTTCTGCAGCGTCGCCCACAGGCCGTAGCCGTGCATCGCCTCCACGTGCCGCTCCATCTCCTCGCGGTTGCCGGTCGCGACGACCGCGCGCCCCTCGGTGTGCACCTGCAGCATCAGCCGCTCCGCCTCGGCCCGGCCGAAGCCGAAGTAGCTGCGGAAGACGTACGAGACGTACGACATCAGGTTGACCGGATCGTCCCAGACCAGCACGATCCACGGGACCTCGGCCGCCGAGCGGGTCGCCAGGCGCTCGTCCGCGCGCTCGATCGTGTCCGCCATCCCTCCAGCGTAGGCCGCAGCGCGGACGGACGCCCGGGCGCGCGGGCCGGAGCGTGCTGCCCGCAGCCCGCGAGTGCCCAGGAGTCGTCGCACTCGGCGCGGGGGCACGAGGACGGGGACCGCGAGAAGCCAGGAGTCGTCGCTGATTCGGCTGCAGCAGCGGCGCCCACTACGCCGACAGGCGCGGCAGGACCTCCCGGGCGAAGAAGTCGAGGTGGTCGAGGTCCTGCAGGTCCATGAACTGCAGGTAGACGCGCTCGCAGCCAGCCTCGCGGAGGGACTCGAGGCGGTCGACCGCCTCGTCGACGCCGCCGGCCACTCCGTGCTCGCGCAGCTCGGCGGGCTCGCGGCCGATCGCCGCGGCACGGCGCGTGAACTCCGCCTCGTCGCCTCCGCCGACCGCGATCAGCGCGACCGAGTGCACGAGCGACGAGGGCTCGCGCCCGATCGCCCGGCACGCCTCGTCGACGCGCTCGAAGGCCCCCGGGATCGCGTCGAACTCGGGGAAGGGCAGGTTGAACTCGCTCGCGAACCGCGCCGCGAGCGCCGGGGTCCGCTTGGGGCCGCCGCCGCCGACGATCACCGGCAGCGGCAGGCGCGCGGGCTTGGGCAGGGCCGGGGAGTCGGTCAGCGTGTAGTGCTCGCCGGCGAAGGAGTAGCGCTCGCCGACCGGCGTCGACCACAGGCCGGTCACGATCTCGAGCTGCTCCTCGAGGAGGTCGAAGCGGCGCGGAGGGAAGGGGATGCCGTACGCGGCGTGCTCCTCCTCGAACCAGCCGGTGCCGAGGCCGAGCTCGGCACGGCCCCCGGACATCGCGTCGACCTGGGCGACCTGGATCGCGAGGATCCCCGGCGGCCGGTAGGTGACGGAGGAGACGAGGGTGCCGAGCGCGATCCGCTCGGTCTCGCGGGCGAGGCCGGCGAGCGTCGTCCACGCGTCGGACGGGCCCACGCCGGGGTCGCCGTCTCCCATCCGGAGGTAGTGGTCGGAGCGGAAGAAGCCGTCGTAGCCGAGGCTCTCGGCGGCCTGCGCGACGGCGAGGAGGTCCTCGTAGCTCGCGCCCTGCTGGGGTTCGGTGAACACTCTGAACTGCACGGGTCCAGCCTCCCGCACCGGGGCCGGATCATGCCAGCCCGGCTCCCCCGGCCGGGGCCGCCGACGGGCCCCCGTGTACCGTGGACGGTTGCCGCCGACGAGAGGACCCCATGTCCGAGCACCCGTCCTCCCCGGACACCGCCCCCGCCACCGCGGGCACGACCGCCCCTCCGCACCGCCTCGCGCGGTGGGTCTTCTGGCCCGCCGCCGTCCTCACGCTGTCGATCGCGGCCTTCGCGATCCTCGCGCCCGACGCCGCGACCTCCGTGTTCTCGACACTGCAGACCACGGTCGTCAACACGTTCAGCTGGTACTACGTGCTGATCGCCGCGGTCTTCGTGGCCTTCGCGATCTGGATGGGCGTCAGCCGCTTCGGCGACATCAAGCTCGGCGCCGACGACGACGAGCCCGAGTTCTCGATGCTCGCCTGGATCTCGCTCCTCTTCGCCGCCGGCATGGGCATCGGCCTCGTCTTCTACGGCGTCGCGGAGCCGCTCACCCACTTCGCCACTCCGCGCCCGGGCGTCACCGGCACCGAGACGCAGCTCGCGCAGAGCGCGATCTCGCAGACCTACCTGCACTGGGGCGTCCACGCCTGGTCCATCTACGTGGTGGTCGGCCTCGCCCTCGCCTACGCGATCCACCGCCGCAAGCGGCCGGTGTCGATCCGCTGGGCGCTGGAGCCGCTGCTGGGCCGCCGGGTCCGCGGCGGCTGGGGCAACGCGATCGACGTGGTCGCCCTGGTCGGCACCATGTTCGGAGTCGCGACCTCGCTCGGCCTGGGCGTCACCCAGATCTCGGCGGGCCTGGAGGCGAGCGGCATCGTGGAGTCGTCGCTCACCGTGCAGATCGTGGTCATCGCCGTGGTCACGGGCCTGACCGTCTTCTCGCTGATCTCGGGCGTGGGCAAGGGCATGAAGTGGCTCTCGACCGGCAACCTGCTGCTCGCCGCCGCGCTCCTCGTCTTCGTGCTCGTCGCCGGCCCGACCCAGTTCCTCCTCCGCGAGTTCGTGCAGTCGCTCGGCAACTACCTGCAGAACTTCATCGGCCTGACCTTCACGGTCAGCGCCTACGCCGGCCGCGAGGGCGAGCAGTGGCAGGCCTCGTGGACCACGTTCTACTGGGGCTGGTGGATGTCGTGGGCGCCGTTCGTCGGCATCTTCATCGCCCGCGTCTCGAAGGGCCGGACGGTCCGCGAGTTCGTCGGCGGCGTGCTGCTCGTGCCGACGATCATGACCTTCCTCTGGTTCAGCGTCCTCGGCGGCACGGCCATCTACCGGGAGCTCTACGGCGACGGCGGCCTCGTCGGCGCCGACGGCTCGGTCGACACCAACCTGGCGCTCTTCTCGATGCTGCAGGGACTGCCCGCGGGCTCGGTGCTGACGATCGGCGCGATCCTCCTGATCGGCGTCTTCTTCGTGACCTCCGCCGACTCCGGAGCGCTGGTCATGGCGATGATCGCGACCGGAGGCCAGGCGGAGCCGCGCAACCCGATCCGCGTGTTCTTCGCCGTCGCGACCGCTCTGCTCGCCCTGTCGCTCCTGATCGCCGGGGGCCTCGATGCCCTGCAGACCGCCGCGATCCTCTCGGCCCTGCCGTTCAGCGTCGTGATGATCCTGATGTGCATCGCGACGGTGATCGCCTTCCGCCGCGAGATCCGCGCGTACGACAAGGCCCGCCGCAAGGCGTTCGTCGGCGACATCGGCACGTTCTACGGCCTCGAGGTCGAGGATCCGGCGGAGCGCGAGCCCGCCCACCCGATCAAGCGCCTCGCGAGCCGCCTGAAGCCGGGGTCGAAGGAGTAGTCGGCTCGGAGGAGCAGCCAGGTCGGAGGAGGCCGGGCGCCGCTGGGGCGCCCGGCCGGCCGATCAGCTGGGCGACGGGATGAAGGGGTGCTCCGGCGGGTCCTGGTCGTCGCCGAGGCGGGCGTCGGCGCCCTGGTCGAGCGCCTCGTCGATCGACTCGGGGTCGTCGATCTCGGCCGGGTCCTCCGGCGGGACCGGCAGGGAGTCGCCGTCGGGGCGGGTGGTGTCGGTGACGTCCTCGGGGGCGTCGAAGCCGAAGCTGCTCATGGTTCCCTCTCCGCGGTGCGCCCGGGAGGCGGCGCCGCTGCGGGCAGCCTAGGTCGCGCCCCCGGAGGCGGTCACGGACTTGACGGGGCACCCGAGGGGCCCCGCGGGATCGGCCTGCTCCGGAGGAGCCTCCGTCCCGGCAGCCGTCAGTGCACGTACTCGAGCAGGTCGGCTCCGAGGGTGCGCATGCCCTCCAGCACCGCGAGGCGGTAGTGCAGGGTCGTGTCGTCGAACTGCGTGGCGACCGCGTAGGCGACCCCGGCACGCGGGCCGCGGAGGACGCCCGCCTCGGCGCGGACGCCGACGTCGGTGCCGGTCGCGTTGACGAGCAGGACCCCGTGGTCGGGGTGGCGGTGCGCGAGCGGGTCGAGCCCGAACGAGGCGGCGACCATCGAGAGGTCGGTGCCGAGCGAGAGCCAGCCGATCACCCGCGAGCTCACGGCTGCGTCGACGATCTCGCCGTTCGCGAGGGTGGCGAGCAGCCAGGTCAGCTCGCGGGCGGAGCCGATCGAGAGCTGCGGCGCGTCGTCGGGACCGCGCTCATCGCGCACGACGTCGAGCAGGGCGGTGCGGGAGAGGCCGAGCGCCTCGGCCCGCTCGCGCACGGCGTCGAGACCGACGCGGCGCAGCAGGACGTTGGTCGCGAGGTTGTCGCTCGAGGCACCGACGAGGGCGGCGAGGTCGGCGATCGGCATCGACGGCACCTGGAGGTGCTGCCAGAGCCCGGAGCCCGAGACCGCGTCCGCCGCGGTCCGGTCGACCAGGCGCAGGTTCTCCTGCGGCTCGTTCGCCAGCCGGGCGGCGACCTCGATCAGCAGCACGACGGTGCCGAGGGAGGCGGTGGGCATCGAGACGGAGTCGTCGACCGCGAACAGGGTGCGGCCGGTCGCCAGGTCGACGGCGCGCGCCGAGACGACGACCCCGTCGATCGCGAGACGGCCGAGGGCGTCGAAGCCGCGCTGGAAGTTCTCGCGGTCGCCGCCGCCCTTGTGGCGCCCCCGGCGGTTGCGTCGGCTCTCACGGCGGGTCTCGCTGGTGGGGATCACCACGGGTACGGCCCCTCTACGGGTCGGGAGTGCGGTCGTGCGGAGGGGGGACCTGGGTCCTCACGCGCCGGCAGGACGCGCGATCGGCGGACGACCCCGCTGCATCGGTCGGCTCTCGATGCCCGGGGCTCCTCGTCCGTGGTGCGGAGGTGGTCGGCGGCGACTACCAGATGGTGACGCGCTCGCTCGGGGAGAGCCAGAGGGCGTCGCCTTCGGAGACGTCAAAAGTAGCGTAGAACTCGTCGATGTTCCGGACGATCTGGTTGCAGCGGAACTCGGCCGGAGCGTGCGGATCGATGGCGAGGAGGCGGATCGTCTCCTCGTCGCGCGACTTCTGCTGCCAGGCCTGCGCCCAGGAGAGGAAGAAGCGCTCGGCGCCGGTCAGGCCGTCCACGACGGGCGGCTCCTCGCCGTCCAGCGAGAGCAGGTACGCCTTCCAGGCGATGCCGAGACCGCCGAGATCGCCGATGTTCTCGCCGATGGTCAAGGCGCCGTTCACGTGGTGCCCGGGCGTGGTCGCGGGAGCGAGCGCGTCGTACTGCGCGATGAGCGCCTTCGTCCGCTCCTCGAACGCGGCCCGGTCCTCCTCGGTCCACCAGTCGGTGAGGCGGCCGTCGCCGTCGAAGCGCGAGCCCTGGTCGTCGAAGCCGTGGCCGATCTCGTGACCGATGACGGCGCCGATCGCTCCGTAGTTCGCGGCGGGGTCGCGGGCCTCGTCGAAGAAGGGGAACTGCAGGATCGCGGCCGGGAAGACGATCTCGTTGAAGCCCGGGTTGTAGTACGCGTTGATCGTCTGCGGGGTCATGAACCACTCGTCGCGGTCGAGCGGGCGGCCGATCTTGCCGAGCTCGCGGGCGAACTCGAACTCGGCCACGCGGCGGGCGTTGCCGAGCAGGTCGGCCGGGTCGATCGAGAGGGCGGAGTAGTCGCGCCAGCGCACCGGGTAGCCGATCTTGGGCGTGAACTTCGCGAGCTTCTCGAGCGCGCGCTCGCGGGTGGCGGGGCTCATCCACTCCAGGTCGACGATGGAGCGGCGGTACGCCTCGATGAGGTTCGCGACCAGCACGTCCATCGCGGCCTTCGCCGTCTCGGGGAAGTGGCGGGCGACGTAGGTGCGGCCGACCGCCTCGCCGAGCGACCCCTCGACGAGCGAGACGGCGCGCTTCCAGCGCTCCCGCTTCTGCGGGGTGCCGGTGAGGGTGCGGCCGTAGAAGTCGAAGTTGGCGTCGACGAAGCCGCTGGACAGGTAGGCCGCGGCTCCGCGGATCACCTGCCAGGACAGCCAGTCGCGCCAGGCCGGGAGCCGGTCCTCGGTGAGCAGGCCCGCGAGACCCTGGAGGAAGCTCGGCTGGCGGACGACCACCTCGGCGAGCGCCCCCTCCGGAGCGCCCATCGCGGTGAGCCAGACGCCGAGGTCGACGCCCGCGGCGAGCTCCTCGACCTCGGACCAGGAGCGGAGGTTGTAGGTCGCCTGGCTGTCGCGGCTGCGGACCTTGTCCCAGTGCGCGGCGGCCAGGTCGGTCTCGAGGGCGACGATGCGCTCGGCGCGGGCCTCGGCGGCGTCGATGCCGGCCAGGGCCAGCATCCGCGCGACGAACGGCGTGTAGGCCTCGCGGACGGAGGCGAACTCCTCCTCGCGGTAGTAGCTCTCGTCCGGCAGGCCGAGGCCGCCCTGGTTGACGAAGACGAGGTAGCGCTCGGGGCTGCCCGGGTCGTTGTCGACGAAGAGGCCGAAGAGCCCGGGGACGCCGGTGCGCTCGAAGGCGCCGACCGCGCGGAGCAGGCCGGGGATCGAGTCGACCCGCTGCACGGCGGCGAGATCGTCGGCGATCGGGGCGGCGCCGAGCTCCTCGGCCCGCTCCTCGTCCATGAAGGAGGCGTAGAGGTCGCCGAACAGGCGCTCCTCGGTGCCGTGCTGCGCGGTCTGCGCCTCGACGATGATGTCGCGCACGGCCTTCTCCGCCTCCTCCTGGAGGACGTGGAAGGAGCCGTAGCGCGCCTTGTCGGCGGGGATCTCGGTGCGGTCGATCCAGAGCCCGTTGACGTGCCGGTAGAGGTCGTCCTGCGGGCTCGTCGCGGGGTCGAGTTCGGAGCGGTCGATACCGGAGCGAGGCGTCGTCGAGGTCATGGCGGACAGCCTACGTCGGGGCGCCGACACGGTGGCGCGAGGTGCGGCGGGTCGGGCGCGGAGCCGCGGAGGGCGGGCGCGGAGCCGCGGAAGGGAGTGACCGGCGCGGCGCCGCGGGAGGCCGGGCGCGCCACCGTCCGGCTCGCGGGAGCGGGGTGCTCCTGCGAGCCGGACGGGAGCCGGAGGGGGACGCCGGAGCGTCAGCGCCCGAGCTGCTCCTCGACGTACGCGCGGATCGGCGTGGTCGGCCGGCCGATCAGGCGGGCGAGCGAGCCGTCGGTCCCGCCGAGGAGGCCGTCGGAGATGTTCGCGTCGAGGCCGACGACGAAGCCGACTCCGCCCTCGGGGACGCCGGCGCCGGTGAGGACGCGGGCGTGCTCGTCGGAGGAGACGTGGCTGATCGCGGCGTCGCGTCCGGCGACCTCGGCGACGATCGCGGCCAGCTCGTCGAAGCTCCAGGCGGTGTCGCCGGAGAGCTCGTGCACGGTGCCGACCAGGGACGGGTCGGTCAGGGCGACCGCTGCGGCCTCGGCGTAGTCGGTGCGCGCGGCGCTGGCGACGCGGCCCTCGCCGGCGCTCGAGAGGGTGCTGCCGGTGGAGGCGAGCTCGGCGACGGTCTGCTCGTAGTTCTCGTTGTACCAGCCGTTGCGGAGGACGACGGCGGGGACGCCGCTGGCGGCGATCGCCTCCTCCGTGGCCTTGTGCTCGGGGGCGAGGATGAGCGCGCTCGTGGTCGCCTTCGGGGCACTCGTGTAGACCAGGCGCGCGCCGGCGCGGACGGCGGCGTCGATCGCGGCGGTGTGCTGCGCGACGCGCCTGCCGACCTCGGAGCCCGAGACGAGGAGGACGGCCTCGGCGCCGGAGAAGGCGGCGTCGAGCGAGGCGGAGTCGTCGAAGTCCGCGACGGCGGTGCGGACGCCGAGGTCGGCGGCGAGCGCCTCGAGCTTCGCGGCGTCGCGGCCGGTGGCGACGATGTCGGAGGCGGCGGTGCCGCGGGCGAGCAGGTGCTCGACGGCGAGACGGCCGAGGTGGCCGGTGGCTCCGGTGACGACGAGGGTCATGAGGGGTCCTTCCGTAGGGGCGGCGCGCGTGCCGCCGTGGGGTGTAACGGGAATGCCTCGGAT
>NZ_PSTO01000032.1:0-46800 GCF_002930975.1 Rathayibacter sp. AY1A3
CCGTCGCCTCGCCCTCGAGGTTCGGGTCGGTCGCGATGATGACCTCCTGCACCTCGCCGTCCGCCCCACCCGAGAGGAGGCGACCGCATGTACGAAGGCATCGTCCAGGAGCTGATCGACGAGCTCGGCCGGCTCCCCGGCATCGGCCCGAAGTCCGCCCAGCGCATCGCGTTCCACATCCTGCAGACCGAGACGTTCGACGTCACCCGGCTCGCCGAGATCCTGCTCGAGCTGCGCGGCCGTGTGCACTTCTGCGACATCTGCGGGAACGTGGCGGAGGAGGCGACCTGCGGGATCTGCCGCGATCCGCGCCGCAGCCGCGCCGTCATCTGCGTCGTGGAGGAGGCGAAGGACGTCCCGGCGATCGAGCGCACCCGCGAGTTCCGCGGGCTCTACCACGTGCTCGGCGGCGCGATCAGCCCGATCGACGGCATCGGCCCGGATCAGCTCCGCATCCGCCAGCTACTGCAGCGGCTCGCGGACGGCGAGGTGCAGGAGGTCATCATCGCGACCGACCCGAACCTCGAGGGCGAGGCGACGGCGACCTACCTCTCGCGCATGCTCAGCACCCTCGGCATCCGCATCACCCGCCTGGCCTCCGGGCTGCCCGTCGGCGGAGACCTCGAGTACGCCGACGAGATCACCCTCGGCCGCGCCTTCGAGGGCCGCCGGCTCGTCGAGAACTGACGCGGCCGCCGGAGTCGCATGACCGCTCCGGCATGCGGTCGACCGGTAGACTCGCCCGTCGGGTCGCGACGGCGGTCCAGCCACCGACACGGGAGCAGCACGTGAGCCTGATCGTCCAGAAGTTCGGCGGGTCCTCCGTCGCCGACGCGGAGAGCATCAAGCGGGTCGCGAAGCGGATCGTCGCCACCAAGCAGGCGGGCAACGACGTGGTCGTCGCCGTCTCGGCCATGGGCGACACCACCGACGACCTGCTCGAGCTCGCCCACCAGGTCACGCCCATCCCCGCCCCCCGCGAGCTCGACATGCTGCTCTCCTCGGGCGAGCGCATCTCGATGGCGCTGCTGGCGATGGCGATCAAGAGCATGGGCTTCGAGGCCCGCTCCTTCACCGGCAGCCAGGCCGGCATGATCACGGACGCGCAGCACGGCGCCGCCCGCATCGTCGACATCACCCCGGTCCGTCTCCGCGAGGCGCTCGACGAGAACGCCGTCGTCATCGTCGCGGGCTTCCAGGGCTTCAACCGCGACACGAAGGACATCACCACCCTCGGCCGCGGCGGCTCCGACACCACCGCCGTCGCGCTCGCCGCGGGACTCGGCGCCGACACCTGCGAGATCTACACCGACGTCGACGGCGTCTTCACCGCCGACCCGCGGGTCGTCAAGAAGGCCCGCAAGCTCGACCGCATCACCAGCGAGGAGATGCTCGAGCTGGCCGCCGCGGGAGCGAAGGTGCTGCACATCCGCGCCGTCGAGTTCGCCCGCCGCCACGGAGTCACGCTCCACGTGCGCTCCTCCTTCAGCCCCAACGAGGGCACCATCGTCTACAACGCCGAGACCGCCGGCGCCGAGCAGAACGGACAAGCCGTGGAAGAGCCCATCATCGCCGGAGTCGCCGCCGACCTGAACGAGGCGAAGATCACCGTCGTCGGAGTCCCCGACATCCCGGGCAAGGCCGCGCAGATCTTCACGATCGTGGCCAAGACCGGCTCCAACATCGACATGATCGTGCAGAACGTGTCGGCTGCGGCGACCGCCCGCACCGACATCTCGTTCACTCTGCCCAAGGCCGACGGCCAGACGGTCCTCATGGCTCTCAACGCCGAGAAGGACGAGGTCGGCTTCGAGTCCCTGCAGTACGACGACCAGATCGCCAAGCTCGCGCTCGTGGGCGCCGGGATGCGCACCAACGCCGGCGTCTCCGCGAAGCTGTTCCGCTCCCTCTACGAGGCCGGGATCAACATCGAGATGATCTCCACGAGCGAGATCCGCATCTCGGTCGTCACCCGCGCCGACACCGTGAACGAGGCCCTGCGCGTCGTGCACACGGCCTTCGGGCTCGACGCCGAGGACGAGGCCGTCGTCTACGCCGGCACCGGCCGCTGACGGCCGGACACCCTCGCGATCCGGCCGTTCCTCCCGAGCGGCCGGACCGACCGGTACCCTCTCCCTCGATCCCCCCGCCACGAGCGGCCCGCGCGCCGCACGGACGAAAGAGCACAGCATGAGCAGCACCCCCCTCCACGTGGGCGTCGTCGGCGCGACCGGCCAGGTCGGGAAGGTGATGCGCCGCCTCCTCGAGGAGCGCGACTTCCCGATCGCGTCCATCCGCTTCTTCGCCACCGCCCGCTCGGCGGGCACGACGCTGCCGTTCCGCGGCGAGGACGTCGTGGTCGAGGACGTGGAGACCGCCGATCCGTCGGGGCTCGACATCGCCCTGTTCTCGGCCGGAGCCACGGGCTCGCGCGCGCAGGCGCCCCGCTTCGCCGCGGCCGGCGTCACCGTGATCGACAACTCCAGCGCCTGGCGGATGGACCCCGAGGTCCCGCTGGTCGTCAGCGAGGTGAACCCCCACGCCATCGACCAGGCGGTCAAGGGCATCATCGCCAACCCCAACTGCACCACGATGGCCGCGATGCCGATCCTCAAGGTCCTCGACCGCGAGGCGGGGCTCACGCGCCTGATCGTCAGCACCTACCAGGCCGTGTCCGGCAGCGGACTGGCCGGAGCGAACGAGCTGGCCGGCCAGGTCCGCGCCGCCGTCGTCGACGAGCACCTGCTCGACCTGGTGCACGACGGCTCGGCGGTCGACTTCCCCGCGCCGGACAAGTACGTCGCCCCGATCGCCTTCGACGTCATCCCCTTCGCGGGGAGCCTGGTCGAGGACGGCTCGAACGAGACCGACGAGGAGAAGAAGCTCCGCAACGAGAGCCGCCGCATCCTCGAGCTCCCGGAGCTGCTGGTCTCGGGCACCTGCGTGCGCGTCCCCGTGTTCACCGGCCACTCGCTCTCCGTCAACGCAGAATTCGCCTCCGCCCTCAGCCCCGAGCGTGCTCGCGAGCTGCTGGCCGACGCGCCCGGCGTCGTGCTGCGCGAGGTGCCGACTCCGCTGGAGGCCGCGGGCAAGGACCCGAGCTTCGTCGGCCGCATCCGCGCCGACGAGGGCGCTCCGGAGGGACGCGGCCTCGCGCTCTTCATCAGCAACGACAACCTCCGCAAGGGCGCGGCCCTGAACGCCGTGCAGATCGCCGAGCTCATCGCGGCGAAGCAGCCCGTCTCCTGACCTCCGTGGACGGGGCCGGCGCCGAGCGCTCCGGCCCCTTCCGGGTGGAAAAGCCGCGAATTTGATGGGGGAGCGGGGCCCCTCCCCGCCGCGGCGTGCTCGGGCGAGCGTAAACTCGACTCTCGTGAACTCCTCGGAACCGGTCGACGTCGCCCTCATCGGTGGGGGCATCATGAGCGCCACGCTCGGCGCCCTCATCACCCAGCTGCAGCCCGACTGGACGATCGCCGCCTACGAGCGCCTCGGCGACGTGGCGCAGGAGTCGTCGAACCCGTGGAACAACGCGGGCACCGGTCACGCGGCCCTCTGCGAGCTGAACTACATGCCCGAGGCGGCCGACGGCTCCGTCGACCCGGCCAAGGCGATCCAGATCAACGAGCAGTTCCAGATCTCGCGCCAGTTCTGGTCGAGCCTGGTGGAGTCCGGCGACATCCGCGAGCCCTCCAGCTTCATCAACCCGGCGCCGCACATGACCTTCGTGCACGGCGAGGCCAACGTCGAGTACCTCCGGAAGCGCTACGAGGCCCTCAAGGACCAGCCGCTGTTCGCCGGCATCGAGTTCACCGAGAGCGTCAAGACCATCCACGAGTGGGCGCCCCTGCTGATGGAGCAGCGTCCCGCCGGCGGCGGCCCCTACGCGGCGACGCGCATGCCGGCCGGCACCGACGTCGACTTCGGCTCGCTGACCCACCAGCTGTTCGACCACGTCGTCGCCCACGGCGGCACGCTCGACACCGGCCGCGAGGTCACCGACATCACCCGGCAGAAGGACGGCACCTGGCGCCTCGACCTCAAGCAGGTCGTCGGAGGCACGCCCCAGTCGGTGACCGCCCGCTTCGTCTTCGTCGGCGCCGGCGGCGGTGCGCTGCACCTCCTGCAGAAGTCGGGCATCCCCGAGATCAAGGGCTTCGGAGGCTTCCCGATCTCGGGCCAGTTCCTCCGCACCGACAACCCCGAGCTGGTCGCCCGGCACAAGGCGAAGGTCTACGGCAAGGCCGCGGTCGGCGCGCCCCCGATGTCGGTGCCGCACCTCGATGCGCGCGTCGTCGACGGCGAGTCGTCCCTCCTCTTCGGCCCCTACGCGGGCTTCACGCCCAAGTTCCTGAAGCGGGGCTCGTGGCTCGACCTGCCCCTGTCGATCCGGCCGCACAACATCGGCCCGATGCTCGCGGTCGCCCGCGACAACCTCGACCTGATGAAGTACCTGATCGGCGAGGTGCTCGCCGGCCGTGGCAAGAAGATGAAGGCCCTGCGCGAGTTCCTGCCCACCGCCCGCGACGAGGACTGGTACCTGATCACGGCCGGCCAGCGCGTCCAGGTGATGAAGAAGGACGAGAAGAAGGGCGGCGTGCTGCAGTTCGGCACCGAGGTCATCACCGGAGGGGACGGCACGATCGCCGGCCTGCTCGGCGCCTCGCCCGGAGCCTCGACCGCCGTGCCGATCATGCTCGACATCGTGCAGAAGTGCTTCCCCGACCGGATGAAGGCCTGGGAGCCGCGGATCCGCGCGCTGGTGCCGAGCTACGGCTCGACGCTGAACGACGCGCCCGAGAAGGCCGAGCAGACGGTCACCGCGACCGCCGAGACGCTGGAGCTGTCCGCCTCGGTCTGATCGGCTGCGATCCGTTCGAACGTATGTTCTAATGGCTCCATGAGGTGGAGCGGGCAGTCGATCGGCACGGCCGACGAGGCCGCGCTGCCCGGGCTCGTCAAGCTCACCGACCTGGTGCGGACGGTGCGCACGCCGGAGTTCGAGGGCATCACCTTCTACGAGGTGCTCGCGAAGTCGGCGCTCAACCGCGTGCACACCTCCTCGAAGATGCCGTTCGGCTGGAGCATCAACCCGATGCGCGGCTGCACCCACGCCTGCACCTACTGCTTCGCCCGGCCCACGCACGAGTACCTCGAGTTCGACGGCGGCCGCGACTTCGACTCGCAGATCGTCGTGAAGGTGAACGTCGCCGAGGTCCTCACCCGGGAGCTCGCGAAGCCGAGCTGGGAGCGGCACCCCGTGGCACTCGGCACCAACACCGATCCGTACCAGCGCGCCGAGGGCCGCTACCGGCTGATGCCGGGCATCATCGCCGCGCTCGCCGCCTCGGGCACCCCGATCTCGATCCTCACGAAGGGCTCGCTGCTGCGGAGAGACCTGCCGCTGCTCCGCGAGGCCGCCGAGCACGTCCCGGTCGACCTCGGAGTGTCGATCGCCGTCTACGACGAGGGCCTCCAGCGCTCCGTCGAGCCGGGTGCGCCGACCGCGGCGGCGAGGCTGGCGACGGTCACCGCGGCACGGGAGGCCGGCTTCGACTGCTCGGTGTTCCTGATGCCGATCCTGCCGTTCCTCACCGACACACGGGCGCACCTCGACGAGTCGCTCCGGGCCTGCCGCGAGGCGGGCGCCAGCACGATCATGTACTCGACCCTCTACCTCAAGCCAGGGGTGAAGGAGTGGTTCCTGCAGTGGCTCGGGCAGGAGCACCCCGAGCTGGTCGACAAGTACCGAGCGCTCTACCCGGGCCGCGACGCCTACGCGCCTCTCGAGTACCGGCGCTGGCTCTCCGCGCGCATCCGCCCGCTGATGCGCGCGCACGGGCTCGAGCGCGGCGAAGAGGACCCGGCCACCGGCTCCGTCAAGTCCTCCGCCCTCAATTCGCTCGGGACGCTGCGGACCCTCGGCGGCGAGCGGCGCTCCCTCCAGCACGACGGGCTGCTGGTCGGGGAGCTCGGGCCGGAGCGCGCCGCGATCCTGCCCGGCGTCGGGCAGCCGACGCTGTTCTGAGCCGGGGGCGGGCCCGGCCGCGGCTAGGATCGTCCGCATGGTCACCCGCTCCGGTGAGCCCTCGGGCTCCTCCGCCCGGAGCGCCCGCGACGCGGCACCCCGTGCGGTCCGGCTCGGCCTGCTCGACCCGCGCGAGGACCTGCTCGCGGCGACGAGCGCGTGGATCCGCACCCACGCCCCGGACTTCGAGGTCGTCGTGGCCGCCTCCACCTGGCACGACCTGGTGACGAGCGATGTCTTCCCCACCCAGGTGGTCGTGATGGACGTCGAGCTGCGCGAGCCGATCTCGATCGAGGCGCGGATCCGGACCTGCCGGGCGGCCGGAGCCGCGGTCGTGGCGCTCTCCGCGAGCGAGGACGACGAGGTCCGCGAGCGCGCCCTGAAGGCCGGAGCGGTGCGGCACCTGGCGAAGTCGCGCCCGCTCGCCGAGGTGATGGAGCAGACCCGCGCCGCTCTCGAGATGCGATCTGCCGACGTCTCGTCCGCGCAGTGGCGGCCCCTGCCGTCCGGAGTCGCGGCGCAGCAGCGCCCACGGCTCAGCGCCGGCGAGCTGGAGGCGCTGCGCCTCTACGCGTCCGGATCGAGCACCCCCGAGGTCGCCGCCAAGATGAACGTGCAGTTCGAGACCGCGAAGACCTACCTGCAGCGCGTGCGCCGCAAGTACGTCGCCGTCGGCAGGCCCGCGAGCCGCCGGGCCGATCTGATCCGCCGCGCCGGCGAGGACGGGTTCCTCCCGTGACCGGCCCCTGCTCACCCCGGAGGCCCCGCCTCCGGACCCGCCCCGAGGAGACCTGATGGCCAAGCTGTACTTCCGCTACGGAGCGATGAACAGCGGGAAGAGCACGTCGCTCCTGCAGGCCGCGCACAACTACGAGGAGCGCGGGCACCGGGTGCTGCTGGCCAAGCCGGCCGTCGACACGAAGGGCGAGGAGCTGATCGTGTCGCGGCTCGGCGTGACCCGTCCGGTGGACATCCTGTTCGAGCCCGACGGGGACCCGGTGGCCGTCTTCACCGCGGCCCGGGCCCGCGTCCTGGCCGAGTCGAAGCGCGACGTGAGCGCTCTGCTCGTCGACGAGGCGCAGTTCCTGCCGGAGTCGCACGTCGACGATCTGCTCCGGATCGCCATCCTCGAGAACGTGCCCGTCCTGGCGTACGGCATCCGCACGGACTTCCGCACCGCCGCGTTCCCGGGCAGCAGGCGGCTCCTGGAGATCGCCCACAGCCTCGAGGAGCTGAAGACGATCTGCCGGTGCGGGCGCAAAGCGATCTTCAACGGGCGCGTCGTGGACGGCCGCTTCGTCTTCGACGGCGATCAGGTCGCGATCGACGGAACGGCGGTCACCTACGAGTCGCTGTGCGGCGCGTGCTACCTCCAGGAGAGCCGCGGCCGGCTCCGCGGCTGACCGGTCGAGCGTTCCTCACCGGTGCGACACCCCTCCGAAACGAGGAAGTGGGTAGCCTGACGACGTGACAACACCGGAAACGGAATTACGCCTTTCGAAGCAGCAGGAAAGGTCGGGGGAAACGATGACGGCGCAAGGGGCACCGCTGAGGCGTCGGCCGTCGTGGGAGCAGGACTACCGGCGACGGCTGCTCATCACGGACGTCGTCGCGATCGTCGTCTCCGTCTTCGGCACGCAGCTCTTCTGGTTCGACCTGAACCTGAACTCGGACCTGGGGTTCAAGAACCCCGCCGACATCGCGGTCAGCTACACCTGGGTGTCCGTCGCCCTGTCGGTCGGCTGGCTCCTCGCCCTCCAGGTCTTCGACACGCGCGACCGCCGGATCGTCGGCACCGGCTACGTCGAGTACCGCCGCGTCGTCGACGCCTCCATCTGGCTCTTCGGCATCGTCGCGATCATCGCCTACCTGCTCCAGATCCTGCTCGCGCGCGGCTACATCATCACGGCGTTCCCCGCCGGGATCGTGCTGATCTGCGTCGGCCGCCTGGTCTGGCGCTCCTGGCTCACCCGGCAGCGCCGGGCGGGCCGCTTCTCGAGCCAGGTCGTGCTCCTCGGCTCCCGCGCGAGCGTCCTGCACACCGCGCGCGAGCTGCGTCGCGGCACCGAGGCCGGCTACAAGCTCGTCGGCGCCGTCTCGACCTCGGTCGGCGGTGCGGACGCGCTGCGGAGCGAGCAGGAGCTCTCGGGCCTCGCGGTCCACGGGTTCACCGGGATCGACGGCGTCCGCGCCGTGATGGACGCCACCGGCGCCGACACGGTGGTCGTCACGAGCTCCGACGAGCTGGCACCGCAGCGGATCCGCGAGCTGAGCTGGACGCTCGAGCCCGGGCGCGAGCACCTCGTCGTGGCGCCGAGCCTCACCGACATCGGCGGTCCGCGCATCCACACCCGCCCCGTCGCGGGCCTTCCGCTGATCCACGTCGAGACCCCGCGCTTCGACGGCCGCCAGCGGTTCGCCAAGCGGCTCTTCGACATCCTCGCGTCGACCATGCTGATCATCCTCAGCGCGCCGGTGCTCGTCGTCGTCGCCGTGCTGGTCAA
Organism: Rathayibacter sp. AY1A3; assembly: GCF_002930975.1. Classification (NCBI taxonomy): domain Bacteria; kingdom Bacillati; phylum Actinomycetota; class Actinomycetes; order Micrococcales; family Microbacteriaceae; genus Rathayibacter; species Rathayibacter sp. AY1A3. The sequence goes on from NZ_PSTO01000032.1 coordinate 8,533, forward strand.
GGTCACCAGCCCCGGGCCCGTGCTCTTCCGGCAGGAGCGCATCGGCCTGAACGGCGCGACCTTCGAGATGCTGAAGTTCCGCTCTATGGTCGTCGACGCGGAGGCGCGACTGGCGGCTCTCGCGTCGCAGCAGCGTGCGGAGGGGAACTCGATCCTCTTCAAGATGGCGAAGGACCCGCGCGTCACCCGGGTGGGCGCGATCCTCCGGCGCTTCAGCCTCGACGAGCTGCCCCAGTTCCTGAACGTCTTCCGCGGCGACATGTCCCTGATCGGCCCCCGCCCGCCGCTGGCCCGCGAGGTCGAGCAGTACGAGGAGCACGTGCACCGCCGCTTCCTGATGAAGCCGGGCATCACCGGGCTCTGGCAGGTCAGCGGACGCTCGAACCTCTCGTGGGAGGACACCGTCCGCCTCGACCTGTACTACGTCGAGAACTGGTCGATGACCGGCGACATCGTCATCCTCTTCAAGACCGCGCGCGCCGTCCTCGCCCGCGACGGGGCGTACTGATCGCCGGGGGGAGGGGCGCCGAGCCCCGCACCCTGTCCGTCTCGGTCCTCGAGACCCCGTTCCGCGTGGTCTTCGGACGCGGCGTCGGCGACGAGGACGCGGCGCGGATCGCCGACAGCTGGGCCGCCTGCGCGTCCGAGCCCGACGCGGGAGCACGCGACGTCCTCGCCGAGGTGGGGCAGGATCCCTCCGTCCCGGTCGACGGCTCGCCCCGGGTCTCGAGCGCCACGCTCGCGCAGCTCGAGGAGTCCCTGACCTCGACCCTGACCCTCGAGGCGATCGGCGCCCGGCGCGCCGACCTGCTGATGCTCCACGCCTGCGGGATCTCCGACGAGTCCGGCCGCGTGCTGGCCTTCGTCGCCGCCTCCGGGACCGGCAAGACCACCATCGCCCGGACGCTCGGGTCCCGCTTCGGCTACGTCACCGACGAGACGGTCGGCGTGAACCCGGAGGGGCGCGTCCTGCCCTATCCCAAGCCGCTGTCGGTGAAGCCGCTGACCGGATCGGCGCCGAAGGCGCAGCTGGCCCCCGGGTCGCTCGCCCTCCGACCGGTCCCGGAGGCGCCCCTGCGTCTGGCCGGAGTCCTCCTGCTCGAGCGCCGCGACGGCGTCGGGACGCCCTTCCTCGAGCACGTCGACCCGGTCGACGCCATCGAGGACCTGGTGCCGCAGACCTCCTACCTCTCGGCCCGCCCGCGGCCGATCGCCGATCTCGTCCGCACCCTCTCGGCGCTGGGCGGCGTCCGGCGACTGGTCTACTCCGAGGCCGCGAGCGTGGTGCACCTGGTCGAGGAGGTCTTCGCGTCCCTCGGCGCCGAGGCCCCGTCCGCCTGGTCCGAGGTGGTCTCCGTGCAGCTCGACCCTGTGGGCGAGGCCCTGCCCGGCACCGTCCTGCGCACCCCTGCGGACGACGCGGTGGAGCTCGCCGACGGCCAGCTGCTCGTGTTCTGCGGCGGCACCCTCGTGCGCCTGTCCGGCATCGGCCCGACGATCTGGCGCCACGCCGGCCGGGGCTCCGATCTGCCCGGTCTCGTCGCCGCGGTGCTCGAGGAGGCGGGCCCGCCGCCCGCCGGCGTCGATGCGGAGGCGGTCGTCGAGTCGGCGGTCGTCGAGCTCGAGGGCCTCGGAGTGATCACGAGAGGGACTCCGCCGCAGCCCACCCCCGACGGGTGGCACGGTTGACGCGCCTGGCGCCGAGGGCGCGGAAGCGCTGTGTCAGAATTCGGAAGAACCCGTCTCCGGCGCCCGCCGCGTGATCCGTACCAGCGAAGGAAATCTGACTCTGTGGAACTTCGAGACGTCCTCCGGCTGCTGCGCGACCACTGGATCCCGATCGTCGCGGCGATCCTCCTCGGCACTCTCGTCGCCTTCGGCTGGTCGCTGACGCAGAAGCCGCGGTACGTCGCCGACTCGCAGGGCCTCGTCTCCGTCGCCACCACCGGTGCCGACGACGGCCAGGCGATCTACACGCAGCAGATCGCGCAGTCCGTCGCCAAGTCGAGCCTCGCCACCTACGTCCCGATCGCCACCTCGCGCGACGTGGCGCAGATCGCGATCGACAGCCTCGGCCTCGACGTCTCGCCCGCCACGCTGATCTCGGCGATCGCGGTGCAGGCCGACACGGTCGCCCCGGTGATGAAGGTCAGCGCCACCGCCTCCACCCCCGAGGGCGCGCAGAAGCTCGCCGATGCCTGGGTCGCGGCCATCGCCACCAAGGTGCAGCAGGTCAACCAGGAGACGGGCGTCGGCGACACGGTCTCCCTCACCGTCCTGCAGACCGCGGCGCTCCCGTCCTCGCCGGCGTTCCCGAACCTGCGCCTCGTCCTCGCGGTCGGCGCGCTCGCGGGCCTCGTCCTCGGTCTCGTCTACGCGTTCGTCCGCAACACGCTGGACCGGCGCATCCGCACCGCCGAGATGGTCGAGCGCCTGTTCGACCTCCCCGTGGTCGGCACCCTCCCCGTCGACAAGCGCCTCAGCGAGACCAACCGCATCGTCCCCGAGGCCGACACGACCGACTACATCAAGGCCGACGGCAAGCACGCACTCGCCGAGGCGCTGCGCGAGCTCCGCACGAACCTGCAGTTCATGAACATCGACAGCCCGCCGCGCATCATCGTCGTGACGAGCCCGCTGCCCTCGGACGGCAAGTCGACGGTGACCGCGAACCTCGCGGTGACGCTCGCCGCCTCCGGCCAGCGCACCGTCGTCGTCGACGGCGACCTCCGCAAGCCGACGGTCGCCAAGTCGTTCGGCCTCGTGCCCGGCGTCGGCCTGACCGACCTGCTGATCGGCAAGGCGGAGCTGCAGGACGTCCTGCAGCCGTGGGGCCCGTCCGGCAACCTCTGGGTGCTCGGGGCCGGAACGATCCCGCCGAACCCGTCCGAGCTGCTCGGCTCCAACGGCATGGACATCCTCCTGCACGAGATCGCTCGCGAGGCCATCGTGATCGTCGATGCGCCGCCGCTCCTGCCCGTCACGGACGGCGCCATCCTCACCGCCCGCACCGACGGCGCGCTCGTGGTCATCTCCGCGGGCAGGACGACGACCGACGAGCTGGGCAAGGCGATCCAGAACCTCGAGCGGGTCAGCGGCCACACCCTCGGCGTGATCCTCAACCGCGTGCCCGCGCGCGGCCAGGTCGGCCGGGGCTACGGCTACTACTACACGAGCTACTACGGCTCAGAGCGATCGGGTGCCCGCCCGGACACGGCCGTCGAGCCCGAGCCCGCGTCGACCTCGGCCTGAGCGCCCCGCGATGATCTTCCCGGGAGACGACTCCGCCCGCCCCGCCCGCCGGAGCTGGCGACCGGACGAACCGGTCGCCGCCTCCGCCGCCCCCGTCTTCACCGTGCTCTCGGTCTGCACCGGCAACATCTGCCGGTCGCCGATGGCGGAGCAGCTGCTGCGCGCCGCACTCGCCGACGCGACATCACCCGCGGGAGGTCCGCTCTTCGCGTTCACGAGCGCCGGAGTGAGGACGCGCGACGGACTGCCGATGGACCCGGTCTCGGCCCGCTTCTCGGCTCAGCACGGGGGAGACCCGGCCGCGCACACGAGCGCGGTGCTCGGCGACGCGATCGTCGGCGACGCCGACCTCCTGCTCACGATGACGCGCGACCACCTGGTCGACGCCTCCCGGCGCTTCCCGTCGCTCCTCCTCCGCGGCTTCACGCTGCTCGAGTTCGCCCGCGTGCTGCCGTTCGTGCTGCGGGAGGTGCCGCTGCCGACGGTCGAGGACCCCGCCGCGCGGCTCCGCGCCGTCGTGCGGCTCGCCGCCGCCCACCGCGGGCGCGCCCCGCGGGGCGAGGGCGGCGACGACATCGAGGACCCGATCGGCCGCAGCGAGGCCGTGCACGAGCGCGTGGCGGCGCAGATCGCGGCGGCTGTCGCCGACGTCTCCCGTGATCTGAGAGCATTGGCGCGGCGGTAGTCGCGCGTCCGCGGGCGCGCTGACGCCTCGCCGCATCGCATCGCTCCTCCTCACCGTCGCGACCGCGACACGAACCCGCCACGATTCGGAGAACCCCTGTGAAGCTTTCTGTCATCGGCTGCGGCTACCTCGGTGCCGTCCACGCTGCCGCCATGGCCGAGCTCGGCCACGACGTCATCGGCATCGACGTCGACCAGAAGAAGATCGACGCCCTGGCCGCCGGCACCGCGCCGTTCTTCGAGCCCGGCCTCCCGGAGCTGCTGTCCTCCGGCGTCGCCTCCGGGCGCCTGCGCTTCTCGACCGACATGGCCGACGCCGCCGGTGCGGCCGTGCACTTCGTCGCCGTCGGCACCCCGCAGAAGCCGGGCGAGAACGCCGCGGACATGACCTACGTCGACTCGGCGATCGACGGTCTCCTGCCCTACCTCGAGGCGGACTCCCTCGTCGTCGGCAAGTCGACCGTCCCCGTCGGCACCGCCGCCCGCCTGGCCGACCGCATCGCCTCCTCCGGTGCGACCCTCGCCTGGAACCCCGAGTTCCTCCGCGAGGGCTTCGCCGTCAAGGACACGATCAGCCCCGACCGCCTCGTCTACGGCGTGCCCGCGGGCGAGGCCGGAGCAGCGGCGAAGGCGACCCTCGACGAGGTCTACGCGACGGCGCTCGCGGCCGAGACCCCGCTCGTGGTCACCGACTACGCCACCGCCGAGCTGGTGAAGGTCTCGGCCAACGCCTTCCTCGCGACCAAGATCTCGTTCATCAACGCGATCGCCGAGATCGCGGAGGTGACCGGCGCGGACGTCACGCAACTCGCCGACGCCATCGGCTACGACGTGCGGATCGGCCGCCGCTTCCTGAACGCGGGCATCGGCTTCGGAGGCGGCTGCCTCCCGAAGGACATCCGCGCCTTCTCGGCCCGCGCCGACGAGCTCGGCGTCGGCGAGTCCGTCGCCTTCCTCAAAGAGGTCGACGCGATCAACCTGCGTCGCCGCCAGCGCGTCGTCGACCTCGTCACCGAGGGCCTCGGCGGCTCCGTCGCGGGCCGCCGCATCGCGGTGCTCGGTCTGGCGTTCAAGCCGGAGTCGGACGACATCCGCGACTCGCCGTCGCTCGACGTCGCCGCGCGCCTGCACGACCTCGGTGCGACCGTGGTCGCGACCGACCCCGAGGCGATCGAGAACTCGCGCCGCCGCTACCCCGAGATCACCTACACGACCGACGTCGACGAGGCGCTGGCCGGTGCCGACGCCGTGGTCGTCGTGACGGAGTGGAAGCAGTTCCGCGCCCTCGACCCCGCGGCCACGGCGGCGAAGGTGGCCAACACCTTCCTCGTCGACGGTCGCAACTGCCTCGACCCCGCCGCCTGGCGTGCGGCCGGCTGGGAGTACCGCGGCCTCGGCCGCTGACGCGGCGGAGCCGTCGTCTCAGCGGACGCGGCTCGGCTGATCCGCCACGACGCCGGAGGTGCCGCGGAGGGGGATGTGCGCGAAGGCGTCGTCCCACTCCGCCGCCCTCCGGCGTCGTCGTGCGCGGACGACCATCCGGAGCAGGACGCCGGCGACCGCGCCGAGAAGCGCGCCGGAGGTGTTCATCACGACGTCGTCGACGGTCGCGAAGCGCGCCGAGAGGAAGAGCAGCTGGCCCGCCTCGATCAGCGAGCTCACGACGGCGCCGACGGCCACAGCGACCCACGCCCTCCGGAGTCGCAGGTTGAGGGCCAGGAGCAGCCCCAGGGGCACGAACAGGGCGATGTTGGCGGTCGACTCGATGAACGCGTAGTCGACCATCGGGAGGCCGTGCCGGGCGAACCAGGAGGTCACCCGGCCGAGATCTCCGCGCACTCCCGCATCGACGGGCGTCGGCCAGAAGGCGATCGCTGCGAGCGCGACCACGTAGGGCACGCCGATGGCGAGGGTGAGGCGGGTGAGCGACCGGGTCACGGTGCTCCTCTCGTCGGTCGTCGGGCGGAGGCGGCGACGACGGCGGAAGAACAGTCTCGCTCCCGGCTGCTGGGATCGGGCCGGGAGGCACGCCCGTGCGCAGGACATTCGGGACGCCGACAGGGGTGCTCGAGCCGGAGAGCGCGGGGCGGTGATCGCGCCGGCTCCGTCGTCGACCGGGCTCCGGCCCGGGCGAGCATCCGCCTGCGGGCGGAGCCCCGCCACAGCAGAATTCCGAGAACGCCCCGGGAACGACGAAGCCCGGCCGGATCATCGATCCTGGCCGGGCTTCTCACCGGTCGGGGTAGCGGGATTCGAACCCACGACCTCCTCGTCCCGAACGAGGCGCGCTACCAAGCTGCGCCACACCCCGGTGTGCTCATCACGGAGAACCGCTCACGAGCCTCGACAATAGTAGCCGATTTCCGGACCGCCGTCGGACACCCCTCGTCAGGCCGCCGGAGTGAGCGTGACGAGGGTCACCTCGGGCCGGCAGGCGAAGCGCACCGGTGCGTAGATCGAGGTGCCGACTCCGGCGGACACGTTGAGGTACGAGCTGCGCAGTCCGTTGTCCCACGTCGTCGAGCCGGCGACCTTGTCGCGCGGGATGTCGCAGTTGGTGACGAGGGCGCCGAAGCCCGGGACGCAGACCTGCCCGCCGTGCGTGTGCCCAGCGAGGATCACCTCGGCGCCGCGGGCGACGAAGTCGTCGAGGATGCGCTGGTAGGGCGCGTGCGCCACGCCGATGCTGACCCCGGCCGGTCCGTCCTCCGCGCCGCGCAGCTCGTCCACGGCTCCGGCGACGAGGTCGATGCGGTCGAGGCCGATGTGCGGGTCGTCGACGCCGAAGAACTCGATGCGCGTCCCCTTCACCGTGATGCTCTCGGCGCGGTTGTTGAGGTCCACCCAGCCGAGCCCGTCCGAGAAGAAGCCGGTCAGCCCGTCGGTGTCGAGATCGGCCTCGTGCTGCTTGGGGTTCTTGGAGGGGCCGACGAAGTAGCGGAGCGGGTTCTTGATCCGAGGGCCGAAGTAATCGTTGGATCCGTTGACGAAGGCGCCGGGGATCCCGGCGAAGGGCTCCAGGGCCCGGCGGATGCCGAGCACGCCGTCGCGGTGGCCGAGGTTGTCGCCGGTGTCGACCACGACGTCGGGGGCCAGGGCGAGGAGCGAGCGGATCCACTCCTGCTTCTTCGTCTGCCACGGGGCCATGTGCAGGTCCGACACGTGCAGGACGCGGATCGGCTCGGAACCGGCGGGCAGCACCGGGAACGACGTGCGCCGGACGGTGAACAGCGTCCGCTCGACGCCGATGCCCCAGGCCGCGGCGACGGCTCCGGCCGCGGCGACGGTCGCGAGGGCGGTGGTGAGGGGGCGACGGGTGCGTCCGGTCATGGGTCCTTCTCTCGCACGTCGGCCGCGAGCGCGGCCGCGTTCATTCTGCCGGACGCTCCCTCGGGAGCAGCCGGGGGTGCGGGGGCTCAGCCCGCGCGGGGCGGGGCGCCCGGTCCGGCGCTGATCTGCAGGGTGATCTCCGCGCCCCGGGAGACGCGCGACCCGGCGGGCGGGTTCGTCTGCGCGACCGTCCCTGCCGGGCGGTCGGAGGGGACCGGAGAAGTGTCGACGCGGACCGTGAAGCCGACGGAGCGCAGGCGTGAGGCCGCCGCAGAGGGGCTCTGGCCGGTGACCTGGGGCACGGCCTCCTGCGGAGCGTCGACGAGCGAGCGGACCGGAGCCGGGAACGCCGTCCCGCCGTACTTGGCGTCGGCGACGCGCATGATGCGCGGCCAGATCTGGTGGCGCACCTGACCGGCGTTCACCCGGTTGAGACTGAATCCGCGCATGGAGGTGAAGCCGGTCACGTTGCCGACCCAGGTGGCGGTGGCGACCTCGGTGCTCGCGCCGACCATCCACGTGTGCAGCGCGTCGTCCGTGGTTCCGGTCTTGCCGATGTGCGGCACCCCGGTGCGGGGGTTGGAAGGGGCGCCGGTGCCGCCCGTCACCACCTGCTGCAGGGCGTAGCCGGCGGTCGCGGCCACCTCCTCGGACATCCCCTGGCTGCACTCGGAGGCGGGCGGCGCGACGTCGGCGCCCGTGCGGTCGACGATGCGGTCGATCGCGATGGGCGTGCAGACGGTGCCCTTGTTCGCGAAGCCGGCGAAGGCCGTGGCCATCGTGAGCGGAGCGATCTCGTTGGTGCCGAGGATGGTCGGCGCGAGCTTCTGCAGCTCGGTCCCGTCGGCACGGTGCACGCCCATCGCCAGCGCCGTGTTGCGGATGCCGCAGAGATCCAGCTGCTGGGCCATGGCGGCGAACGAGGTGTTGATCGAGCCGGTCGTCGCCTGCAGGGCCGTGGTCACTCCTCCGTTGCCGCCCTCGTCGTTCCCGGGGTTCCAGGACTCGCCGTAGTAGACGCCGTCGGGCTCGCAGCTGTCACGGAAGGTCGTGTAGGCGCGGCGGGTGCCGTCGACGCTCTCGCCGAGCGAGTGCCCCTCCTGCAGCCACTCCGCGAGGGTGAACACCTTGTAGGTCGAGCCGACCTGGAATCCCGAGGAGCCGCCGTACCCGAAGTCGGTGTTGTAGTTGACGCTCGTGTAGTTGGGGCCCGTCAGGTCCGGATCGTTGGAGTAGTCCTTGTTCTGGGTCATCGCGAGGATGCGGCCGGTGCCGACCTCGACCGAGACGCTCGCGCTGCCGATGTTCACGTTCGCCATCGACTTGGGCACCCAGTCGTCGGTGGCCGAGACGGCGGCCTGCTGCAGGTCGGAGTCGAGGGTCGTGTAGATCCGGTAGCCGCCGCGCTTGAAGGTGGCGTCGCGCTCGTCCTGACTCGCACCGAACGCGTCGTCGTTCTTGATGACCCAGGTGACGTAGTCGCAGAAGAAGGCCGCGACTCCGGCCGTCTGGCAGCCGGTGCTCGGCTCGGTGATGTCCGGCGTCACGGGCTCGGCGACGGCCGCCTGCGCCTGCTCGGACGTCACCTTCGACTCGAGGTCCATGCGGGTCACGATGTAGTCGCGCCGGTCCCGGGTCTGCGGGTAGCCCTCCGCGGCGGGGTTCGCCGGGTCGCCGGGCCGGTCGAAGCGGAACTTCTCGGGGTTGTTCACGATCGCGACGAGCGCGGCGGACTGCGCGAGCGAGAGGTCCTTCGCGCTCACTCCGAAGTAGTAGCGGGCGGCCGCCTCGACGCCGTAGACGGTGCCGCCGAACAGGGCGATGTTGAGGTAGCCCAGCAGGATGTCGTTCTTCGGGTACTCCTTCTCGAGCCCGATGGCGAGCCGCATCTCGGCGACCTTGCGCTCCGGAGTGGTCTCCGTGGCCTCACGGTAGGCCGCGTCGCGCTCGATCGGATCGCTGAGCGCCTCCGCTTTCTGCACGAGCACGTTCTTGACGTACTGCTGCGTGATGGAGGAGCCGCCCTGGACGTCCCCGCCCATGGCCGTCGTCGCGGCCGCGCGGACGGTGCCGAGCAGATCGATGCCGCCGTGCTCGTAGAAGCGGGGGTCCTCGGAGGCGACCACGGCGTCCTTCACGAACGGCGAGATCTCGTCCCAGCCCACCTCGACGCGGTTCTGGGCGTAGAAGGAGGCGAGCAGCACGTCGCCGCCGGAGGAGTCCTTCGCGTACACGTCGCTCTTCTCGGCGAGCGTGCCGATCTCGAGGTACTCGGGGAGGTTGTCGAACATCTCCACCGTGTTGCCAGCGGCCATGCCGCTCAGCGCGATCGCCGGCGTCACCGAGGCGGCCACCAGGACTCCCGCGACGACGCTCATGGCGACGATGCCGATCAGACCGCCGACGGCGCCCCCGATGGTCTTCACGACTCTGGTCCCGCCCTGCCCCGACATAGAATCAGCGTAGTCGCCGCGCTCGGACGAGCCGCGGCGCTCATCCCGCCGACGCGCGGCGCTCAGCAGTCGTCCCGCACCGGCCGCACCCGAGGAGAGCCATGTCCGTCCCGCGCTGGGAGTACATCACCACCCCGCTGATGATCCACAACACCACGGCGATCCTGAACACCTGGGGATCCGAGGGCTGGGAGCTGGTCCAGATCGTGACCGGTCCCGAGGGCGGCCTCGTCGCGTACCTCAAGCGCCCCGTCGCCGAGGCCGGCGCGTGATCGCCGAGCGTCTCGCGGAGCTCGGCGTCGAGCTGCCCGCCGTGGCGGTCCCCGCCGGCGCCTACGTCCCCGCCGTCGTGCACGGCGGCCTCGTCTACACGGCCGGGCAGATCCCCTTCGTCGACGGCGCTCTGCCGCTGGTCGGCAAGGTCGGCGCCGAGGTGTCGCCCGAGCAGGCGAAGGAGCTGGCCCGCACCTGCGCCCTCAACGCGCTCGCGGCCGTCGCCGACGCGATCGGATCGCTCGACCGGGTGACGCGGATCGTGAAGCTCACCGGCTTCGTCGCGTCCGCCTCCGGCTTCACCGGGCAGCCCGGCGTGATCAACGGCGCCTCGGAGCTGCTCGGCGACGTGTTCGGCGAGCCCGGCCGTCACGCGCGCTCGGCCGTCGGGGTGGCGGAGCTGCCCCTCGGCGCTCCCGTCGAGGTCGAGCTGATCGTCGCCTTCGACTGACGCACCGCCCCCTCCGGCCCACGCGGCGGGAGGGGGCGGCGCCCGGTCAGTCCGCGGCGATCGCGGAGGAGATCACCGCCATCACCTGCGTGTCCGCGAGCGTCGTCGTGTCGCCCACGGCACGTCCCTCCGCCACGTCGCGCAGCAGCCGGCGCATGATCTTCCCCGAGCGGGTCTTGGGCAGCTCCTGCACCACGAAGATCCGCTTCGGGCGGGCGATCGCGCCGATGTGCTCGGCGACGTGCGCCTTCAGGGTGGCCTCGAGCTCGTCGTGTCCGTGGGCCAGCGCCTCGGCCTGACTCGCCTTCGCGATCACGAACGCGACCACGGCCTGGCCGGTGGTCTCGTCCGCGGCTCCCACGACGGCCGCCTCGGCGACGACCGGGTGCGAGACGAGGGCCGACTCGATCTCGGCCGTCGAGAGGCGGTGGCCGGAGACGTTCATCACGTCGTCCACGCGCCCCAGGAGCCAGAGGTCGCCGTCCTGGTCGCGACGCGCTCCGTCGCCCGCGAAGTAGCGGTCGCCGAACTTCGACCAGTAGGTCTCGACGTAGCGCTCCGGGTCGCCCCAGATGCCGCGCAGCATCGCCGGCCAGGGCTCGGTGATCACGAGCAGTCCGCCCTCGTCGGCGCCGACCGGCGTCCCGGAGTCGTCGACCACGTCGATCGAGATCCCCGGCAGAGCGACCTGCGCGGACCCGGGCTTGAGAGTCGTCACCCCGGGCAGGGGGGACACCATCATCGCGCCGGTCTCGGTCTGCCACCACGTGTCGACGATGGGGGTGCGGCCGCCGCCGATGACGTCGCGGTACCAGACCCACGCCTCCGGGTTGATCGGCTCGCCGACCGATCCGAGCAGGCGCAGGCTCGAGAGGTCGAAGCGCTGCGGGATCTGCCGGCCGAGCTTCATGAAGGAGCGGATCGCCGTGGGCGCCGCGTAGAGGATCGTCACGCCGTGCTTCTCGACGATCTCCCACCAGCGACCGGGATGCGGGCTGTCCGGAGTGCCCTCGTACATCACCTGGGTGGCGCCGTTGGCGAGCGGGCCGTAGACGACGTAGCTGTGCCCGGTGATCCAGCCCACGTCCGCGGTCGACCAGTAGACGTCCGACTCGGGGTGCAGGTCGAAGACCGCGCGGTGCGTGAAGGCGACCTGGGTGAGGTACCCGCCGCTGGTGTGCAGGATGCCCTTGGGCTTCCCGGTTGTGCCGCTCGTGTAGAGGATGAAGAGGGGCTGCTCGGCGGGGAACGGCTTGGCGACGTGGTCGGCGTCGACCGCCACGATCTCCTCGTGCCACCAGAGGTCGCGCCCCTCGTGCCAGGCGACCTCGTTGCCTCCGCGGCGCACGACCAGGACGTGCTGGACGCTGGACTCGCCGCCGAGGGCGAGCGCGGCGTCGACCGCCGGCTTCAGGGGCGAGACGGCGCCCTTGCGCCAGCCGCCGTCGGCGGTGATGACGAGTGTCGCCTCCGCGTCGTCGATGCGCGCTCGCAGGCTCTCGGCGCTGAATCCGCCGAAGACGACGGAGTGGACCGCCCCCAGCCGGGCGACGGCGAGCATCGCGATGACCGCCTCCGGGATCATGGGCAGGTAGATCGCGACGCGGTCGCCGGCGCGGACGCCGAGGCTCGTGAGCAGGTTCGCGGCGCGCTTCACCTCGGCGGTGAGCTCGGCGTAGGTGATCGAGCGGGAGTCGCCGGGCTCGCCCTCCCAGTGCAGGGCGACGCGGTCGCCGTGGCCGGCCAGGACGTGGCGGTCGAGGCAGTTGTAGGCCACGTTCAGCTCACCGTCGTCGAACCACTTCGCGAACGGGGGCTCGCTCCAGTCGAGGGTGCGCGTGAACGGTCGGTGCCAGTGCAGGAGCTCGCGGCTCCGGTCGGCCCAGAAGGCGAGGCGGTCGGCCGCGGCCTCGTCGTAGAGCGCGGCGGTCGCGACCGCTCCGGCGGCGAGATCGGCCGGCGGCGGGAACCGGCGGGTCTCGTGGAGGAGGTTGTCGATGGCGTTCCGGTCGGCGGCCGGGGCGTCGGGGGGAGTGGACATCTGCGATTCGCTCCTTCGCGAGTGAGACGTTCGCCGGCCCGCGCGGTCGGCGTCGCACCACCGTAGCGCCCGCCTTCAGCGCGGATCGCCGAGCGCCGCAAGCTGGGTGCGGGGCGGGTGTCGGATAAGAGTCCGCAGAGAACAGGATCCGGGCTTGGCGAATCGCGATCCGTCCCCTACAGTTGCATACGGCCGAATGAACTTCGGCCCAGCGGCGCAAGTGATTCCCCCCAATCCAGCGCCGCCGAGGCGGCACCTGTTCCCCCCAATGGGTGCCGCCCCCTTCTTCCCGCCGGATCCGGCGGAGGGACGCCCCCGCTCGAGCCCTGCTCGCGGGGGCGTTTCCGCGTTGCCGGGACGTCTCCTCGTCGACTGGGCTTCTCTGCGCCGTGGGGCCCCTCCTCGGAGCGGCTCCCTGCCCAGAGCCCCGGGCCGCCCCTGCGCGCGCGTCCGGCCCGGGTCGTTCCTCCACAGGCGCCGACGCGGGCGTCTCTCCTCCGATCGGGCAGGGAGCGCCCCGGCGCGCGGAACGGGCTCCTAGCGTGCCGGGATGACCCGCGACTTCGTCCCCCTCGTCCCCGCCGAGCACCGCCGCGACCCGCTGCCGGTGCGGCCCGCCGCCGCCGGTCTCGGGCTGCTCGCGCCGCACGCCGCGGATCCCGCGGTGACCGACCTCTTCGTGAACGGCGGCGCGGGCCTCTGGATCGACCGGGGCGGTGGTGCGGAGCGGGTTCCGGAGTGGACGCTCGACGCCGCCGGAGCACGGCGGCTGGCCGTCGCGCTGGTCGCGGCCGGTGGACGGCACGTCGACGAGGCGAGCCCGTGCGTGGACGTCAGGCTCCGCCACGGGGTCCGCGTGCACGTCGTGCTGCCGCCGGTGGCGACCGGGGGAGCGCTCGTGTCGGTGCGGGTGCCGCGGTCGGACTCCTGGACGCTCGGGGAGCTGCAGGCGGCCGGGATGCTGGACGACGACGGAGTGCGGCTTCTGCGCGGGGCGGTCCGCGAGCGGTGGAACCTGCTGATCACGGGAGCCGGTGGATCAGGCAAGACCACCCTGCTCGGCGCCCTGCTCGGGTGCGCGGCGCCGACCGAGCGGATCGTCGCCATCGAGGACGTCGGCGAGCTCCGGCCCGCGCATCCGCACGTCGTCTCGCTCGAGGCGCGGCAGCCCAACCTCGAGGGCGCCGGTGCCGTGGGCCTGGACCGGCTCGTGCGGGAGGCGCTGCGGATGCGTCCGGACCGCCTGGTCCTCGGCGAGTGCCGCGGCGTCGAGCTGCGCGAGCTGCTGTCCGCGCTGAACACCGGGCACGACGGCGGTGCGGGGACCCTCCACGCGAACTCCCTCGAGGACGTGCCCGCGCGTCTCGAGGCGCTCGGGGTCCTCGCGGGGCTCGGGCCCGAGGCGATCGCCCGCCAGACGGTCAGCGCGATCGACCTGGTGCTCCACCTCGAGCGCCGCGACGGGCGGCGGCGGCTGGCGGCATTCGGGACGTTCGTGCTCGACGCGGCCGGCCGCCTGAGGGTCGAGGACGGGTCGCTCCCGAGCGCCTCGAGGTCGAGCGCGTGACGGGCCGCGACGGGCTGGACGAGGTCGCGGCCGTCGTGCACCGACTGGCCGTCCTCCTCGCGGCGGGAGTGGCTCCCGCGTCGGCCCTCGGGCATCTCGCGGGGGCGGAGGGGGCGGACAGCGGGGACGCGCGGCGGCGGCGACTGCTCCGGGCGGTGTCGGAGGAGGCCGGCCGCGGGGGCGACGTGACGGAGGCGCTGCTGCGCGGGACGCCGGTTTCGCGGCGGAGCGGCTCGGAGCGGAAGCGGCCGCGACAGCGAGCGCCGGACACCGGTGAGGCGACCGCGTGGGCGGCGCTGGCCGCCGCGTGGCGGGTGGCCGCCGACTCCGGCGCGCCGGTCGCCGCCGCTCTCGGCGAGCTGGCGGAGTCCCTGCGCGAGCTGGCGCGCGCCCGCCGGGACATCGAGGTGGCTCTGGCCGGTCCCTCCGCCACCGGGAGGGTCGTGAGCGCGCTGCCGCTGGCGGCGCTGGGTCTGGGGGCACTGCTGGGCTTCGACGTGGTCGGCGTGCTCCTCGGGACGGTGCCCGGTGCGGTCTGCCTGGTCGGGGGAGCCGGGTTGATGGCGGCCGCGCACGCGTGGACGCGGCGCCTCGTCCGAAGCGCGGCCCCGGCCGATCCGGCGCCCGGGCTCGCGCTCGACCTCCTCTCGGTGGCGCTGGCCGGTGGCGGCTCGATCGAGTCGTCGCGCGCCCGGGTCGTGGCGGCGCTCGCCGAGTGCGGGCTCGACTCGGGCGAGCGCGTGCTCTCCGACGCGGACACGGTGCTCGCCCTCTCCGCGGCGGCGGGCGTGCCGGCCGGACGCCTGCTCCGGAGCGAGGCGGCTCTGGTCCGGGCACGGGCGTCCTCCGGGGCGCGGGAGCGAGCCGCTCGGCTCGGCGTGACCCTGATGCTGCCGCTCGGGATCTGCGTGCTGCCGGCGTTCCTGCTGCTCGGAGTGGCTCCGATGGTCGTCTCGGTGCTGCTCTCGACGTTCTCGGTGGCGGCGTGACGCGGTCGACCGCTCCTCCACAGGGGCGGGATCGGGAGGCGTCTCCACGGATCGGCCGGAGGGTCGATCGGTGGGATCGGGAGTCAGCGATCCTCGGAGGAGGGGCACGGAGCGGGGCGGAACGGAGCAGGACGGATGAGAAGTGACACGGCGATCAGCGGCGGGGGAGTCTCCCGGAGTCGAGGACTCGGTAGGAGCAGGGATGCGGGAAGTGGTGTGCCCGGAACGAGCCGGGGCTCGAGGAGCGGCGGAGGTGCGGCGTCCGGTGGAGGAACGGGCATCGACGTCTCCGCGGGGCGCGTCGAGTGGCGCCGACCCGGGTGGGGAGGTCTCGGCGCTCTGGGCGACGAGGAGGGGTCGGCGACGGCGGAGTACGCGATCGCGACGATGGCCGCGGTCGGTTTCGCCGGGCTGCTGGTGGTCATCCTCAAGGGCGACGAGGTGCGGAGCATCCTGACCGACCTGGTGACCCGCGCGCTCACCGCGGCGGGATGAGAGGCCTTCCGCTGCTGCGCGGGCGGCTCGTCCAGGAGGAGGGCTCGGCCACTGCCGAGCTCGCGCTCGTGCTCCCGGCGGTGGTCGCGGTGCTGGCGCTGTGCCTGGGGTCGGTGGCGGCCTCGGCGCAGTACGTCCGGCTCGTCGACGCGGCCGCCGACGCGGCCCGGTCCGCGGCCCGGGGCGACGACCCCCGCGCGCCGCTCGCCCGGGTGACGGGGGCGTCGCTCACGGCGGGGGAGCAGGACGGACTGGTCTGCGTCGACGTCGCGGCCCGGCTGCGCCCGCTCCCGGCGGTGTCGCTCCCGGTCTCGGTCCGGTCCTGCGCGCTGGGCGGGGGCGGATGATCCGCCGGCTCCCCGGGGCTGTCCGCGACCGGGAGGAGGGATCGGCCGCGGTTGTGGCGATCGGAGTCGTCGCGGGCACGATCCTGGTGACGGCCGCCGTGCTCGCCGGCTGCGCAGGAGTCGTCGGGCACCAGCGAGCGGTCGCCGCCGCGGACGCCTCGTCCCTGGCAGCGGCCGACGTCGCCTCCGGCCTGCTGGCCGGGGATCCGTGCGGACGTGCCGCCGCCGTGGCCCGCGCGAACGGCGCCGAGCTCGTCCTCTGCGACGTCGACGGCGGCGTCGCGAGAACGGAGGCGGCCGTCGCCGCGGGTCCGCTCTCCCTCACGGCGCGGTCGAGGGCCGGCCCGCCGCCCTGAGGGCGGGGGCAGCAGCGGGCGTCGTCCGGACCGAGGTTCGGACGACGCCGCGGGAGCGCGTCAGTCGGAGGAGAGTCGCTGGTACCGGTACGCGGCGGCGGTCGGCAGGGCGCCCGCGCCCTCGTCGTGCTCGAGGCCGCCGGCGAGGAGGTAGATGTAGCGGGAGCCCGCCCTCGCCCCGGGGATCTCGAGGCGTGCGGCGGGGGCCTGATCGTCGCCGTATCCCCGGCGGAGGGTCTTGCCCTCCAGCGGTCCGTCGAGGAGCTTGGCCGTGTAGGCGGAGGTCGTGGTGGTGTGCGTCGTTGCCATGCCTCATCATGCGCCGATCGGCGCCGCGCGTCACCCCCGTCGACGGCAGGCCGGGCAGGCGGCTCCGAGGCCGTGTCCAGCGTCCTCCCGAGGTCCCCGTGTCCTCGGGAGGGGGCAGCACGTCCGGGGTCAGTGTGTATGGTGTGCCTGTCGGGCGCCCCCGCCGATGGGGACGCGTCGCCGTTCCCCGCACCACGTCGCCGCGCACCGTCTCCCCGCAGCAGGGGACGTCGGACCACTGGTCGTCCGACCCGACAGCACCAATCGAGGAGAACTGTGTCCGGCACGAAGAAGCTGGTGATCGTCGAGTCGCCGGCGAAAGCCAAGACCATCGCCCAGTACCTGGGCGACGGCTACGAGGTGCTCGCCTCCGTCGGGCACATCCGCGATCTCATCGAGCCGAAGAACCTCCCCCCGGAGCTGAAGAAGGGCCCGCTGGGCAAGTTCTCCGTCGACGTCGACAACGGCTTCGAGCCCTACTACGTCGTGTCCGACCAGAAGAAGAAGACGGTCGCCGACCTCAAGCGCGCGCTGAAGAACGCCGACGAGCTCTACCTCGCCACTGATGAGGACCGCGAGGGTGAGGCCATCGCGTGGCACCTCCTCGAGGAGCTCAAGCCCAAGGTCCCCGTGCACCGCATGGTCTTCCACGAGATCACGAAGGACGCGATCCAGAAGGCGCGCGACAACACCCGGGACATCGACACCTCCCTGGTCGACGCCCAGGAGACCCGCCGCATCCTCGACCGCCTCTACGGCTACGAGATCTCGCCCGTGCTGTGGCGCAAGGTCGGCCCCGGGCTCTCGGCCGGCCGGGTGCAGTCGGCCGCGACCCGCCTGGTGGTCGACCGCGAGCGGGAGCGCCTGGCGTTCGTGTCGGCGAGCTACTGGGACCTCGCCACCGTGCTGGCGCCCGAGTCGGACGCCGCGGCGGGCTTCGACGCCCGCCTGGCCCGGCTCGACGGCAAGCGGATCGGAAGCGGCCGCGACTTCGACGACCGCGGTCAGCTGAAGGGCGACGTCACCGTCCTCGACGAGTCCACCGCCGGTGCCCTCGCCGAGGCCCTGCGTGACCCCGCCACCACGGTCCGGGTCTCGAACCTCGAGTCCAAGCCGTACTCGCGCCGCCCCGCCGCCCCGTTCACCACGTCCACGCTCCAGCAGGAGGCGGCGCGCAAGCTCCGCTTCTCGGCGCGCCAGACGATGAGCGTCGCGCAGTCGCTCTACGAGAACGGCTTCATCACCTACATGAGGACCGACTCGCCCGGGCTCTCGCAGCAGGCGCTGAACGCCGCACGCACTCAGGCCGCGTCCCTCTACGGAGCCGAGACCGTCCCGGACAAGCCCCGGCTGTACTCCGGCAAGAACAAGAACGCGCAGGAGGCGCACGAGGCCATCCGGCCCGCGGGCGAGACCTTCCGCACCCCGGACCAGCTCTCGGGCACCCTCCGCGGCAACGACCTCCGCCTCTACGAGCTCATCTGGAAGCGCACCGTCGCCTCGCAGATGGCCGACGCCAAGGGCTCGACCGCCACCGTGACGCTGCTCGCCGAACCGGCCGGCGACGTCGCGAAGACCGCCGAGTTCACCGCCTCCGGAACCGTCATCACCTTCCGCGGATTCCTCCTCGCCTACGAGGAGGGGCGCGACGAGGAGCGTCACGGCGCCCGCGACGAGAAGGACGCCAAGCTGCCGGTGCTCGAGGTCGGCCAGAGCCTGGTCGTCGCCGAGGTCGAGGCCAAGGGCCACGAGACCTCGCCGCCCCCGCGATACACGGAGGCGAGCCTGGTCAAGGCGCTCGAGGAGCTCGGCATCGGCCGGCCCTCCACCTACGCGTCGATCATCTCCACCATCGTCGACCGCGGCTACGTCACTCCGCGCGGCACCGCCCTCGTGCCCAACTGGATCGCCTTCTCGGTGGTCCGGCTGCTCGAGGACTTCTTCTCGGACCTGGTGGAGTACGACTTCACCGCCGAGATGGAGGGCGACCTCGACCGCATCGCCGGCGGCGAGGAGGACCGCGTCGCCTGGCTCAACCGCTTCTACTTCGGCGGAGGCACGCACCCCGGGCTCCGACACGTCGTGGACAACCTCGGCGAGATCGATGCGAAGAGCATCAACTCCGTCCGGATCACCGACGACATCACCCTGCGCATCGGCAAGTACGGCCCCTACCTCGAGGTGGCCCAGGAGGAGGGGCAGGAGACGCCGCGTCGCGTCAACCTGCCGCTCGAGCTGGCTCCCGACGAGCTCACGCCCGCCAAGGCGCAGGAGCTCGTCGACGCCCCGGTGCAGACCGACCGCGTGCTGGGAAGCAACCCCGACTCGGGCAAGACCGTCGTCGTTAAGGACGGGCGCTTCGGCCCCTACGTGACCGAGGTCGATCCGGAGCCGGAGACCGCGGCGGATCCCGCCACCGGGGAGGTCGTCGAGCCCGTGCCCGCGAAGCGCGGCGCGAAGAAGCCCGCTGTCGTGAAGCCGCGCACCTCCTCCCTCTTCAAGTCCATGGACGTCGCGTCGATCGACCTGGCGACGGCGCTGCGCCTGCTCGACCTGCCGCGCACGGTCGGTGACGACCCCGAGAGCGGCGAGCCGATCACGGCTCAGAACGGCCGGTACGGCCCGTACATCAAGAAGGGCACCGACAGCCGGTCGCTCACCAGCGAGGACCAGATCTTCGAGGTCGACCTGCCGACGGCGCTCGAGATCTTCGCTCAGCCGAAGTACGGGGCGCGACGCGCGTCGAGCGCGCTGAAGGAGTTCGAGGCGGACCCCGTCAGCGGCAAGCCGATCCGGATCCGCGACGGACGCTTCGGCGCCTACGTGACCGACGGCGAGACCAACGTCACGATCTCCAAGGGCCTGACGATCGAGGAGATCGACTTCGAGCAGGCGGTCCAGATGCTCGCCGACAAGCGCGCGAAGGGCCCGGCCAAGAAGGCTCCGGCCAAGCGCGCGCCGGCCAGGAAGCCCGCGGCGAAGACGACCGCGGCCAAGACGACGGCGGCCAAGACCACGGCGGCCAAGACGACCGCGGCGAAGACGACCGCGGCCGCCAAGAAGACGACCGCAGCGAAGAAGCCCGCCGCGCCCCGCGCCACCGCCGCGAGCCGCGCGGCTGCGGCGGCTGCCGCCGAGACGTCGGACGCGACGGAGTCGTGACCGGGCTGTTCGTCACCCTCGAGGGCGGGGACGGCGCGGGCAAGACCACGCAGGCCCGGCTGCTCGAGGAGTGGCTGGGCACGCGTGGCGAGACCGTCGTCCGCACCCGCGAGCCCGGAGGCACCGAGGTGGGCCTGCAGATCCGCGAGATCGTTCTGCACCACCGCGGCGAGATCGATCCGCGGGCCGAGGCCCTGCTCTACGCGGCGGACCGCGCCCAGCACATCGGGACGCTCGTGCGACCGGCGCTCGAGCGTGGCGAGGTCGTCGTGCAGGACCGCTACATCGACTCCTCCGTCGCCTACCAGGGAGCCGGGCGGGTCCTCGACGCCGTCGAGGTCCGGCGGCTCTCGGAGTGGGCCACCCACGACCTGAGGCCCGACCTCACCGTCCTGCTCGACCTCGACCCCGCCGTCGCGCGGGGCCGGCTCGACGCGGCCCGCACCCGCTTCGACCGGCTGGAGGCCGAGAAGGCGGAGTTCCACGGGCGCGTGCGCGAGGCGTTCCTGGCGATCGCCGAGACGGACGCCGAGCGCTTCCTCGTCGTGGACGCCGCTCTCCCCGTCGAGGAGATCGCGGCCGCGGTGCGGGAGCGGGTCGCCGCGCTCCTCGACGGCGCGTCGGCTGTCGGTGCTCGCGGTTAGCCTGGTGGCATGACCGTCTGGAGCCAGCTCGTCGGGCAGGAGCACGCCATCGGCGCCCTGCAGGACGCCTCGACGCCCCGGGACGACCGTGGCCGGGAGTCGTCGTCGATGACGCACTCCTGGCTCATCACCGGCCCTCCCGGGTCCGGCCGTTCGAACCTCGCCTACGCGTTCGCCTCCGCACTGCTCTGCCGCCACGGCGGCTGCGGGGAGTGCCCCGACTGCCGCCAGGTCGCCGCCCGCTCCCATCCCGACCTCGCCGTGCTGACCACCGAGCGCGTGATCATCTCGATCGACGAGGTGCGGCGGCTGGTCAGCAGCTCGCAGTATTCGCCCTCGGTGTCGCGCTACCGCGTCATGGTCATCGAGGACGCCGACCGGATGAGCGAGCGCACGTCCAACGTGCTGCTGAAGGCGCTCGAGGAGCCACCGGAGCGCACGGTCTGGATCCTGTGCGCCCCGAGCGAGGCCGATCTGCTCCCCACCATCCGCTCCCGCGTCCGCTCCGTGCGGCTCCGCGTGCCGAGCGTCGAGGACGTCGCCGGTCTCCTCGAGCGCCGCGACGGGGTCGACCCCGAGACCGCCGAGCGCGCCGCCCGCCAGGCTCAGAGCCACATCGGGATGGCGCACCGCCTGGCGACCGACGCGAACGCGCGCGAGCGGCGCGAGGAGACGCTCCGCATCGCCCTGCGCCTCCGCGGCGTCTCGGACGCGGTGCTCGGCGCGGCGCGGATGATCGAGGTCGCGACCGAGGACGCCAAGGCGATCACCCTCGAGCGCGACGAGGCCGAGCGGCAGCAGGCGCTGCGCTCGCTCGGCGTCGAGCCCGGGGGCACCGTGCCCGCGCAGCTCCGCTCGCAGCTGCGGGCGCTCGAGGAGGACCAGAAGCGACGCGCGACGCGGAGCCTCCGCGACGGCCTCGACCGGATCCTCGTCGACCTGCTCTCCCTCTACCGCGACGTGGTGCGCCTCCAGCTCGGAGCGCCCGGCGGCGTCATCAACGAGGAGGTCCGGACCGAGATGACCGCGCTCGCCGACGCGACTCCGCCCGACCGCACGCTCGCCGTCCTCGACGCGATCGCGACAGCCCGGCAGCGGATCGACGCGAACGTCTCCCCGGTCCTCGCTCTCGAGGCGCTGCTCGTCGTCGCGGCGCGCCGCCCGGTGGCCGCGTGAGGCGGGGGCGCCGGTCGGCCGCCGTCGTCGCGCTCGCCGCGGCCGCGTCCCTCCTGACCGGCTGCTTCGCGCCCGGCCCGAGCGTCGACCGGACCTCCACCCCCTATCCGCAGACCGTCGACGACTCCCTGGAGCGCTACTACTCGCAGGTGCTGGTCTGGGACGACTGCGGCGACGGCGCTCTCTGCACCGACGCGACAGTCCCGCTCGACTGGGACGACCCCTCGGGGGAGACGGCGTCGATCGCCCTGGTGCGCCGACCCGCGACGAAGGGACCGGCGATCGGCTCCCTGCTCGTGAACCCGGGCGGACCGGGAGCGTCGGGCGTCGACTTCATCCGCGACAGCGCCGACTACGCGGTCGACTCCGCGCTCGCCGCCCGGTACGACGTCGTCGGCTTCGATCCGCGAGGAGTGGGCGCCTCGACCGCGGTCTCCTGCCTCGACGCCGCGGGCCTCGACTCCTACCTCTACGACATCACGCCGGGGGAGCGGGGCAGCGACGAGTGGATCCAGGCGCAGCGCACGACCGCCGCCGCGTTCGCCGCCGCCTGCCAGGAGCGCAGCGGGCCGCTGCTGCCCGAGGTCGGCACCCCGAGCGCCGCCCGTGATCTCGACGTGCTGCGCGCGGCGCTCGGCGACGAGACGCTGCACTACCTCGGCTACTCCTACGGCACGTTCCTCGGAGCGACCTACGCCGGGCTGTTCCCGGACCGGGTCGGCCGCCTCGTCCTCGACGGCGCGATCGACCCGGCGGCCACCTCGTTCGACGTGGTGCGCGAGCAGGCGAAGGGGTTCGAGAGCGCACTGCGCGCCTACCTCGCCGACTGCCTCCGCTCGGACGACTGCCCGTTCACCGGCACCGTCGACGCGGGGATGGCCCAGCTGAAGCGCATGCTCGAGGACGTGGACGCCTCGCCGATCCGGGCCGCCGATGGCCGTGAGCTCGGCGCGAGCACGCTGTTCACCGCGATCGTCTATCCGCTCTACGACGCCACGGCGTGGGGAGCGCTGAGCGAGATGCTGGCCGACGTCCGCCGGGGCGACCCCGCGGTCGCGTTCCAGTACGCGGACGCCTACAACGGGCGCGACGCGGACGGCCGGTACGCGGACAACACCACCGAGGCGTTCCTCGCGATCAACTGCGTCGACTACTCCTACGACGCCGACACCGCCTCGATGCGCGCCGACGAGGCCGCTCTCGAGCAGGCCGCGCCGACGATCGGCCGCTACATGGCCTACGGCGACATCCTCTGCAGCGAGTGGCCGGCGGCGTTCGAGGGCTCCCGCGAGCCGATCACCGCGGAGGGCTCGGCGCCCATCCTGGTCGTGGGCACCACGAACGATCCCGCGACGCCCTACGTGTGGGCGCAGGCGCTCGCGGGCGAGCTCTCCGCCGGTCACCTGGTCACCTACGACGGCGAGGGCCACACGGCCTACAACAAGTCGACGTCCTGCGTGAACGACGCGGTCGACGCGTACCTGCTCGAGGGGACCGTCCCGGAGGTGGATCCGCAGTGCTGACCGAGCAGGAGCGGCCCCGCGAGCAGCAGCCCGGGCTCCGCGAGCGCAAGCGCCTGGCCACGCGG
Organism: Rathayibacter sp. AY1A3; assembly: GCF_002930975.1. Lineage (NCBI taxonomy): Bacteria > Bacillati > Actinomycetota > Actinomycetes > Micrococcales > Microbacteriaceae > Rathayibacter > Rathayibacter sp. AY1A3. The sequence continues at coordinate 31,650 of NZ_PSTO01000032.1, forward strand.
CGGGCGATCGAGATCGCCGTCCTCCGCCTGGCGAGCGAGCGCGGGCCGGAGCGGGTGACCATCGAGGACGTCTCGCGCGCCGCCGACGTCTCCACGCGCACCTTCTTCAACTACTTCGCCTCGAAGGAGGACGCGCTGGTCGGCGGGCTCCCGGTCATCGCCGACGAGACGGCGGCGGCGTTCGTCGCGGGCCGGGGCGCCGTGCTCGAGGACCTGCAACGGGTCTTCGTCGCCGCGATGGAGGAGCCGCTCGAGGAGGATCGGGAGCTGCACGTCCTCCGCCGCGCGCTCTTCCGCGAGCACCCGCATCTGGTCGGTCTGAAGATCGCGGGCATGCGCGAGTTCGAGCTCGCGGTCGAGGGGCTCGTCGCCGAGCGTCTCGGCCAGGAGGACGACGACGCGGAGCGGGTGCGCAGCCGGGCGCGGATGCTGACGCTCCTCGGGCTCGCCGCCGTCCGCCACGCCTGGGCGGCCTGGGTCGATCACGACGGCCGGGAGGCCCTGCCCGGACGCATCGCCCGCTCCTTCGAGGAGCTCCGCGGCGCGCTCGCCTGAGCCGAGCGCGGCGGTCGCCGCCGCCGTCGCGGAGCCTCTGCTCGACCGCGCCGTCCTGATTCACGCCCGGGGGCGCGAGCAGGCTATGCTGTGTAATCGTGTCCGGGGCTCAGGCCCCGCGTGCACGCCGCCTTAGCTCAGTCGGCAGAGCGTCTCACTCGTAATGAGAAGGTCGTGGGTTCGATTCCCACAGGCGGCTCCCTCTCCCGTCATCCGCGACGTCCCGGCCGGATCCGCGAGTTCCCGGCCTCATCCGCGACCTCCAGGTCGCGTCGAACTCGCGTCGCTACCCTGTTGCGGATGACCGACACGCCTCCTCCCCGCCGTCGCCGCACTCTCGTGGTCGCCGCGGTGCTCGTGGCCGCCGTGCTCGGTGGCGGCGCCTTCGGCGTGGGGACGGCCCTCGGCAGCGCCGCGGAGCCCGGGGCGCTGCCCGTCGTCTCGACCCCGACCGCCACCGCGACTCCCACACCGACGCCGACGGCCACGGCGCGGCCCACCGCCGAAGCGGCGGCCGAGGCGCTCCGCACCTGCTCGGTGGCGGGGCTCGCCGCCGACTCGCGCCTGGGCTCGATGCAGGCGCGTGTGGTCGACGCCGCGACGGGCGAGGTCCTGTTCGACCGCGGGGGCGGGACCGCGTCCCGCACCGCCTCCGCCCTCAAGATCCTCACGGCCGCGTCGGCGCTCGCGGTCCTCGGCCCGGACACGCGCATCGCCACCACCGTGGTCCGCGGGAGCGAGCCCGGAAGCGTCGTCCTCGTCGGCGGGGGAGACCTCACCCTGACCCGGCTCCCGACCGGCCGGGAGTCGACCTACGCCGGAGCGGCCAACCTCGACGACCTCGCGGCGCAGGTCGAGAGCGCCTGGGAGGCGGACCCGTCCACCGCCGGGACGCCGATCACGTCGCTGGTGCTCGACTCCTCCCTCTACTCGGGCGAGACCTGGCAGCCGAGCTGGAACCGCAAGGAGCAGGTCGACGGCTACATGCCCGAGATCACGGCGCTCCAGGTGGACGGCGATCGCGAGGACCCCACGGCCTCGACCTCCGAGCGCGGCACGGATCCGGTCGGCCGGGCCGGAGAGGCGTTCGCCGACGAGCTGGACGGCTCGCCCGTGGTCTCCACCGGGACCGCTCCCGCGGGCGCCGCGGTTCTCGGCACGGTGGAGTCGGCCCCGGTCGGCACGCTCGTGCAGCAGATGCTGCTCGTCTCCGACAATGCGATCGCCGAGATGCTCGCGCGGCTCGTCGCGATCCGCACCGGCGCGGGCAGCGACTTCGCTGCCGAGCAGGCCGGTGTGCTGCAGGGGCTCGCCGGTTACGGCGTCGACACGTCCGGGATCGCGATCGTCGACGGCTCCGGCCTGAGCGACGACAACGCGGTCGCGCCGGCGTACTTCACCGAGCTGCTCCGGAAGGTGCAGGCCCGCGAGGGGCAGCTGGGGATCCTCCTGGACGGCCTGCCGGTGTCGGGCCGGACGGGCTCGCTCTCCTACTCCGACCGCTTCGCCGGCGACAACGCCGCGGCCGACGGCGCGGTGCGCGCGAAGACGGGCTGGATCGACACCGGCTACACCCTGGCAGGCGTGGTCACCGCGGCGGACGGCACCGAGCTGACCTTCGCGGTCTACGCTCTCGGCGACGTCTCCGACTCGGCGAAGACCGCGATCGACACCCTCGTGACGGGCGTCTACCGCTGCGGATCCTCGCTCTCCGACTCCTGACCCGGACGGGTCGACCTCCCGCTCCTCCTCGCCACCTCCTCCCGAAAGGCCCACGATGACCACCGCACTCCTGATCGTCGACGTGCAGAACGACTTCACCGAGGGCGGCGCGCTCGCCGTCACAGGCGGCGCGGCCGTCGCCCAGGGCATCACCGCGCATCTGGCGGCGCACGCCGACCGTTACTCCGCGGTGCTGGCCTCCCGCGACTGGCACGAGGGCGACTCCGACAACGGCGGCCACTTCGCGGTGGAGCCGGACTTCGTCGACAGCTGGCCCGTCCACTGCGTCGCCGGCACGGACGGCGCGCGGTTCCACCCGGCCCTGGACACCGCTCGGATCGACGTGCAGATCCTCAAGGGGCAGGGCCGCCCCTCCTACTCGGCCTTCGAGGGCACGACGGAGGCGGGCGAGGAGCTCGGCGCCGTGCTCGCGGAGCGGGGCGTCACCGCGCTCGACGTCGTGGGACTCGCGACCGACCACTGCGTGCGCGCCTCGGCACTCGACGCGCGACGGGCGGGGCTCGAGGTCCGCGTGCTCGAGGACCTGATCGCGGGCGTCTCCGAGGAGGCGAGTGCCGCGGCGCTGCGCGAGCTCACGGAGGCGGGAATCCGCGTCGAGCGGTCCGTCTGAGGGCTCGTCCCTCCACAGGGCTCAGGGAGGCGCAGGTCCTCGCGGCTCCCGGCGACACCGCCCCCGGAGCGATCGCCCGTCCTACACTGGGAGGACGAGAAGCTCCTCCTGGCGCGGTCTGCGCGCTCCGATCCGAAGAAGTGGTTCCCTCCTGTGACTGATTCCGTCGCGTCCCGCGCCGCCGAGACCGCTCTGCTCGCCCGCATCCCCACGCAGCTGCTGATCGGCGGTGAGTGGGTGGACGCCTCCGGCGGCGGCTCGATCGACGTCGAGGACCCGGCCACCGGAGCGGTCCTGGTCTCGATCGCCGACGCGACTCCGGAGGACGGGGTCCGGGCGCTCGACGCCGCCGTCGCCGCCGGTCCGTCGTGGGCCGCGACGGCGCCGCGGAAGCGGGGCGAGATCCTCCGGCGGGCGTTCGACCTCCTGCAGGAGCGCACCGAGGAGTTCGCGCTCCTGATGGCGCTCGAGATGGGCAAGCCGGTCGCGGAGGCGAGGGGCGAGGTCGTGTACGGCGGTGAGTTCCTCCGCTGGTTCAGCGAGGAGGCGGTGCGCATCAGCGGACGCTACGGCGTCTCGCCCGAGGGCAGCGGCCGGATGATCGTCTCGCAGCACCCGGTGGGCCCCTGCTACCTGATCACCCCCTGGAACTTCCCGCTCGCGATGGCGACGCGGAAGATCGCTCCGGCGCTGGCGGCGGGCTGCACCGTCGTCGTGAAGCCGGCCGAGCTCACTCCGCTCACCACGCTCGCCTTCGCGGCGCTGCTCGCCGAGGCGGGGCTCCCCGACGGCGTGGTCAACGTGGTCACCACGTCCTCGGCGGGAGCCGTGTCGGCTCCGATCTTGTCGGATCCCCGCCTGCGGAAGGTGTCCTTCACCGGCTCCACTCCCGTCGGGCGCACGCTGCTGCAGCAGGCGTCCGAGAACGTGCTGCGGACCTCGATGGAGCTGGGCGGCAACGCGCCCTTCGTCGTGTTCGAGGACGCCGACCTCGACCGGGCGGTCGAGGGCGCGATGCTCGCGAAGTTCCGCAACATCGGCCAGGCCTGCACGGCCGCCAACCGCTTCTTCGTGCACGAGTCGATCGCCGAGGAGTTCGCGGCGCGGATCGTGGAGCGCGTGAGCGCTCTGCGCGTCGGCCGCGGCACCGAGGACGGAGTGACCATCGGCCCGCTGATCGACGAGCGCGCGGTCGAGAAGGCGTCCGCGCTGGTGGAGGACGCAATCTCCCGCGGCGCGCGCCTGCTCACCGGCGGCGATCGGATCGAGGGGGCCGGCCACTTCTACCGGCCGACCGTGCTCGCGGGGGTCGACCGGGAGAGCGAGATCCTGCGCACCGAGATCTTCGGCCCGGTCCTCGCGATCGTGCCGTTCACCGACGAGGACGACGCCGTCGCGCTCGCCAACGACACCGAGTACGGACTGGTGTCCTACGTCTTCACGCGCGATCTCGCCCGCGGTCAGCGGATGATCGAGCGGCTCGCCACCGGGATGATGGGCCTCAACGTCGGCGTGGTGTCGAACGCGGCGGCGCCCTTCGGCGGGGTGAAGCAGTCGGGCCTCGGCCGCGAGGGCGGACTCGAGGGGATCCACGAGTACCTCAGCACCAAGTACACGCTCACCCCCGACCCCTTCGCCTGATCCGGTGGAGCGGATCGAGGTCACCGCGCTCGACGACCCGCGGCTGCGCGACTACGCGCACGCGACCGACGTCGCGCTGAAGAACGCCCGCGGCCCGCACGGCCTGTACATCGCGGAGTCGGCGCTCGTGCTCGAGCGCGCGATCGCCGCCGGGCACCGGCCGCGCTCGGTGCTCGCCCTCGGCGGTTCGGCCGGCGAGGCCGAGCGCCTGGTCGGCCGCTTCGACGTGCCCGTCTTCACGGGCCCGGGTGAGCTCCTGGCCGAGCTCACCGGGTACACCCTGCACCGCGGCCTGATCGCGGCGATGGACCGGCCCGTGCTGCCCGACCCGGCCGGCCTGCTCGCGGGAGCGCGCCGCGTCGTCGTGCTCGAGGACGTGGTCGACCCGACGAACGTCGGCGCGAGCTTCCGCTCGGTCGGGGCCATCGGAGCCGATGCCGTGCTGGTGACGCCGCGCTGCTCCGATCCGTACTACCGCCGCGCCATCCGCGTGAGCATGGGAACGGTCCTCCAGGTGCCCTGGACGCGCGTCGGCGACTGGCCGTCGACACAGCGGCTCCTGCACGGAGCGGGCTTCACGATCGCGGCGATGGCTCTGACCCCGGAGGCGGTGCCCCTGCGGGACTTCGCCGCCCGCGCTCCGGAGCGCGTCGCCCTCGTGCTCGGCACCGAGGGGCAGGGTCTCACCGCCGAAGCGCTCGCCGCCGCCGATGTCGCCGTCCAGATCCCGATGCGGCACGGAATCGACTCGCTCAACGTCGCTGCGGCGTCGGCGGTCGCGATGTGGGCGCTCGCCGAGCCCTCCTGAGAGGCGCGCCTGTGCCCCGTTGGGGGTGCCACTGGGGCGTGAGAGCGCGCCCAGCGCTCGCCGGAAGCATCGACTGCGCTACCGTGGCCGCACTCCTGCCCGCAGCCGTCACGAACGAGGTCGTCCATGCTCCTGCGCACGACGCTCCGCCCGCCCGTCGCGCTGCTCGTCGGAGTCGCGCTCGCACTGAGCCTCACCGCCTGCTCCGGTCCCGCCGCGGAGGTGCCGGACGGGTCCGTGCGCGACTCGGGCTCCGTCGCGACCGCCGCCCCGGCGCCCACCGGCACAGCCGATCCCGAGAGCGGCGCGCGCATGACCCGCCTGATCAGCGACTGCCTCGCCCGCTACGGTCTGAGCGACCGGCCGCCGCTCGCGAGCCCGCTCGCGGAGGAGGAGGTCCGCCTGGCGGCGCAGCGCGCCCGTGACGCGTACGACGCCACCCTGACCGACTGCTCGGCGCAGGCGCTCGCGTCCGGGGAGCCGAGCAGTGATCCGACGGGGGAGCCCGGCAGCGAGCCGACCGACGAGCCCGACGCCGACTCCACCCCCGCTCCGGCGGGCTGACCGTGCGACTCGAGGGGACGTCCGCGCTGATCGCGGGGGGAGCATCCGGACTGGGAGCCGCGACGGCGACGGCGCTCGACGCCGCAGGAGCGCACGTGGTCGTGCTCGACCTGCCGCACGCGGTGGAGGCCGCGCGTCTGCCCGCCTCCGTGCAGCTGATCGCCGGGGACGTCCTCGATCCGGACGCCGTCTCGCGCGCCGTGGCGGCGGCGGGGGAGCTGCGCGTCGCCGTGAGCTGTGCGGGCGTGGCCACACCCGGGCGGCTGCTCGGACGCGACGGGCCGCTGCCGCTCGAGCAGTTCGACCGGGTGCTGCGGATCAACACGACCGGGACGCTCAACGTGCTGCGCCTCGCCGCGGCGTCGATCGCCGAGCGGGAGCCGATCGATGGGGAGCGGGGAGTCCTGGTCACGACCGCCTCCGTCGCCGCCTTCGAGGGGCAGATCGGACAGGCGGCCTACGCCGCGTCGAAGGGAGCCGTGGCGGCGATGACCCTGCCGCTCGCGCGCGAGCTCGCGGCCCGGCTCGTGCGCGTGGTGTCGATCGCACCGGGCACGTTCGACACGCCCCTGCTCGCCGGGCTGCCGGACAGGGCCCGCGAGGCGCTCGGCTCGGCGACGCCGCATCCGGCTCGCCTCGGACGCCCCGAGGAGTTCGCGGCCCTGGTGCGGCACATCCTCGAGAACCCCATGATCAACGGCGAGACCATCCGGCTCGACGGGGCTCTGCGGCTGCCGCCGCGCTGAGGGACGAGCGGGCGCAGGCTGCCGGTCGAGACGTGCGGGCGTCTCGCTGCGCGGCTGGTCGACCGGCATGAGGCAGCGGCGGTCGCGAGACGCCGCTGCGGCGTCCGTCAGACGAGCAGCTGGTGCTTGGCGAGGTCCCGGTAGAGCGGCGTCGACTCGACGAGCTCGGAGTGGGTGCCGACTCCCACGACCTCGCCCTTCTGCAGCACGACGATGCGGTCGGAATCGACCACCGTCGACAGGCGGTGCGCGATCACCAGCAGGGTCCGGTTCTCGGCGACCGCGTCGATCGCCAGGCGCAGGCGCTGCTCGTTGAGTCCGTCGAGGCTCGACGTGGACTCGTCCAGCAGCAGGATCGGCGGGGCCGCCAGGAGCGCGCGGCCGATCGCGAGGCGCTGACGCTCACCGCCCGAGAGCATCACTCCGCTCTCGCCCACCGGCGCGTGCAGGCCGAGCGGGTTGCGCTCGAGCACGTCGGTCAGGTTCACCGCCTCGAGCACCCGGAGGCAGTCGGCGTCGTCGGCGTCGGGGCGGCCGAGGACGAGGTTCTCGCGGATGGTGCCGGCCAGGACCGGGGCGTCCTGCTCGACGTAGCCGATCTGCGCGCGGAGCGCATCGCGGTCGATGGCCGTGATGTCGACACCGCCGAGTCGGACGACGCCGCCCTCCGGGTCGTAGAACCGCTCGATGAGGGCGAGGATCGTGCTCTTGCCCGCTCCCGACGGCCCGACCAGGGCGGTGCGCTTGCCGCGCGGCACGGTGAAGGAGACGCCGCGCAGGACGGTGCGGTCGCGCTCGTCCGCTACGGCCGCCGCGTCGGGCACGGCGCCCTCCTCGTAGGAGAACACCACGTCCTCGAAGGAGATGGCCTCCTCCGCCACGCCGGCGCCGAGGCCGCCCGCGGAGGCGTCGCCGTCGCCCTCGATCGGCAGGTCGATGATCTCCTGAATGCGGCCGAGGGCGCCCAGCGCCGAGTTCACCGAGGTGATGGCGCCGATGAAGTTGCCGAGCGGCATCACCATCATGAAGAGGAAGAGGATGAACGAGACCAGCTGGGCGATGTCGATCGCGCCGGACGCGACGCGGTAGCCGCCGACGCCGAGGACGGCGAGGAAGGCGACCTGCATGGCGATCCCGGCCACCGGCACCACGAGGGCCGAGACGTGCGCGACGCGGATCCCGAGGCGGTACGCCTCCGTCGCGTGCTGGTCGACGACCGCGATCTCGCGATCGGTGGCTCCGGCGGCACGGATCGTCCGGACGGCGCTGATGGCGCGCTCGACGGCCGCGGCCAGATCGCCGACCTTCTCCTGGGCCTTGCGGCTGGCGGTGCGGATGCCGCGGCCGAGGGTCAGCGCGAGCCCGAGGGCCACCGCCACCACCGCCACGATGATCAGCAGCAGCACCCAGTCGATGACGGCCATCGCGATGATCGCGCCGACGAAGACGAGGGAGCCCGCGATCGAGTCGACGAGCCCCTGGGTCAGCACGGCGCGCAGGAGCGTGGAGTCGGAGCCGACGCGCGAGACGAGGTCGCCGGTGCGGCGCGCGTCGAACTCCCGGATGGGGAGGCGCAGCAGCCGCGCGACGAGGCGGCGGCGGCTCGAGAGCACGATCCCCTCGCCGGTGCGCTGGAGCAGGTAGTGCGCGAAGCCCGAGATCAGCCCGGAGGCCACGACCAGGCCGACGAGGGCCCACACCAGCGGGCCGAGATCGAGACCGGACTGGACCCGGGTGATGACCTGGCCGACGAGCAGGGGCTGGCCGAGGCTCGCCGCCGCTCCGAACAGGCTGAGGACCACGACGACCGAGAGGATGCCGCGGTGCTCGAGCAGGTAGGGCACGAGCTGCGAGAAGGAGGCGCGGGGTCCGTCGTCGCGGGAGGGTCGTCGTCCGCCGCGCCGGGAGGTGGTGGTGCTCATCGCCGTCCATTCTGCCCCGTCGTCGCTGCGAGCAGGCCGCCAGAGGGCGGGCCCGGTGCTCAGGGAGGGAGCGGAGACGCGGACGGCCCGCCGGGGGATCCCGTCGGGCCGTCCTCTGCAGGGAGTCCTACGAGACGTTGTCGTGGTACGACGCGTTCTTCGTCTCCTTGGAGAGCAGGAGCGCGATCAGCGTCAGCACGGCCGCGGCGCTGAGGTAGAGGCCGACCAGCACGGTGCTGCCGCCCGCCGCCCTCCAGAGCGCGACCGCGATGATCGGCGCGAGGGCCGCTCCGAGGATCGACGCGAGGTTGTACGCCATCGCCGAGCCGGTGTAGCGGACGTTGGTCGGGAACAGCTCGGGGAGGACGGCGCCCATCGGGCCGAAGGTCAGGCCCATCAGCGTGAAGCCGAGGATCAGGACCGCCATGACGCCCGCGAAGCCGGCGCTGAACAGGGGCACGAAGAGCAGGCCGAAGACGAGGATCGCCGCGGTCACCACGAGCAGCGTGCGCCGGCGGCCGAAGCGCTCCGCGAGCGGGCCGGAGACGAGCGTGAAGATCCCGAAGAACACGACGCCGACGATCAGCATGACGAGGAAGTCGTTGCGGGTGTAGCCGAGGCCCGGAACCGCGCCGTCGACGGGCGAGGTGCCGTAGGTCAGCGTGAACGTGGTCATGAGGTAGAAGAGCACGTAGGTCGCCAGCATGATGAAGGTGCCCAGGATGAGCGGGCGCCAGCTGGTGACGAAGACGCGGGCGAGGGGCAGCTTGGCGACCTCGCCCTTCTCGACGACCTTCTGGAACGCGGGCGTCTCGACGAGCTTGAACCGCACGTAGAGCCCGATGATCACGAGCACGGCGCTCGCCAGGAACGGCACGCGCCAGCCCCAGGCCGCGAACGTCTCGTCGCTCATCGTGCTCGCGAGCACCAGGAACAGGACGTTGGCGACGATGAAGCCGATCGGTGCGCCCAGCTGCGGGAAGGTGCCGTAGATGGCGCGCTTGCCGGCCGGTGCGTTCTCGGTCGCGAGCAGCGCGGCTCCGGACCACTCGCCGCCGAGGCCGAGGCCCTGGCAGAAGCGCATCACGACGAGCAGGAACGGAGCGAGGAACTCCCAGCCGGGCGTGAGCGCGGTGGGCAGGCAGCCGATCAGGAAGGTCGCGACGCCCATGGTGAGCAGCGAGGCGACGAGGGTGCCCTTGCGGCCGACGCGGTCGCCGAAGTGGCCGAAGATGATCGACCCGATCGGGCGCGCGATGAACGCGACGCCGAAGACGGCGAAGGAGGCGAGGAGGGCCGTGGCCGGGTCCTCGTTGACGAAGAAGAGCGACGGGAAGACCAGGACGGCGGCGGTCGCGTAGGCGTAGAAGTCGTAGAACTCGATCGAGGTGCCGATGAGGCTGGCGAGGATGACGCGGCCGCGGGAGTTCTGCGGGGCGGCCGCTGGCGCGTCGGAGACGGCGGGAGAAGACATGAGGGAGGGGCTCCGTGTGGACGGCGGCTCCCCCCGAGCCGGCGGGGCGGGGCGTCGATCGGGCGTCGCGGGCCGCTGAGGCGAGGGGGAGGAGAGAGGGGTCGCTCGTGACGACCCGTCCACTTTACTCCGTGTTCTCCCAGGTTCGTGTGCGGGCGGCCCCAGGACGGGGGCCGCCCGCAGTGGTTCAGCCGCGCAGCGAGCGGAGGAGCAGAGCGGTCGAGACCGCCGCCTCGGCCGCCTCGCGCCCCTTGTCCTCCTTCGAGCCGGGAAGGCCCGCGCGATCGATGCCCTGCTGCTCGGTGTCGAGGGTGAGCACGCCGAAGCCGACCGGCTTGCCGGTCAGGATCGAGACGGTGGTGAGCCCGGAGGTGGCGGCGTCCGAGACGTACTCGAAGTGCGGGGTGCCGCCGCGGATGATCACGCCGAGGGCGACGACCGCGTCGGCCCCCGCCTCCAGGGCCGCCTTCGAGGCGACGGGCAGCTCGAACGAGCCGGGCACGCGCACGAGCGACCAGGACGCTCCGGCCTCGTCGAGGGCTCGGCCCGCTCCGGCGATCAGGCCGTCGCTGATCTGCTCGTGCCAGGTCCCCGCGATGACGACGACGCGCAGTCCTGCGCCGTCGAGAGGGGAGGTGGTGGGGGCGCCGCTACCGGCCATTGCTACTCCTTCGTGGTGGCGCCGGCGATCCCGGCGTCGAGGGCGAGGCCGGAGATCCCGGCGTCGAGGGGGTCGTGGTCGAGGACGCTGTCGAGGGTGTGGCCCATGCGGTCGCGCTTGGTCTCGAGGTAGCCCTCGTTGAAGGCGCCGACCCCGACGACGAGCGGCACGCGCTCGGCGACGACGATGCCGCGGTCGGTGAGCTGGCGGACCTTCTCGGGGTTGTTGGTGAGCAGGCGCACCTCGGTGAGGCCGAGGTCCTCGAGGATCCCGACCGCCGCTCCGTAGTCCCGCGCGTCGGCGGGGAGCCCGAGGGCGAGGTTCGCGTCGAGGGTGTCGAGTCCGTCCTCCTGCAGGCGGTAGGCGCGCAGCTTGTTGATCAGGCCGATGCCCCGGCCCTCGTGACCGCGGAGGTAGACGACGACGCCGCCGTCCCGCTGGATCGTGTCGAGGGCGGCGTCGAGCTGGGGCCCGCACTCGCACTTCAGCGAGCCGAACGCCTCGCCGGTCAGGCACTCGGAGTGCACGCGCACCAGGGCGGGCCGCCCCGCGGCGACCTCTCCCGCGAGGATCGCGACGTGATCCGCTCCGGTCTGCCGGTCGCGGTAGGCGCGGATCCGGAACGGGCCGTGGGTGGTCGGCACCGTGGTCTCGACCTCGAAGCTCACCCGCGCGCTCTCCGGGACCGCGACCGTGACGGGCACCTCCGCGTCGCAGTGGAACTCCTGCAGGTACGCGATGAGGGCCGCGACCGTGGTCACCGGCACGCCCTCGCGCTCGCCGAGAGCGATCAGCCCGGGCAGCCGCATCATCTCGCCGTCCTCGGCGACGATCTCGGAGATCGCGCCCACGGGGTACAGGCCGGCGAGCTTCATCAGGTCGACGGCCGCCTCCGTGTGCCCGTCGCGCTCGCGCACGCCGCCGTCGACGGCGCGCAGCGGCAGGATGTGGCCGGGGCGGTTCAGGCGGGAGGGGGTCGCCTCGGGATCGGCCAGCACGCGCAGGGTGTGCGCGCGATCGGAGGCGCTGATGCCGGTGGAGAGCCGGTCGGCGGCGTCGACGGAGAGCGTGTAGGCGGTGCCGCGCGGGTCCTCGTTCTCGACCACCATCAGCGGCAGGGCGAGGCGGTCGGCGATCTCGTTGGTCATCGGCGCGCAGATGAACCCGGAGGAGTGGCGGACCATCCAGGCGATCGTCTCCTGGCTGGCGAGCTGGGCCGAGACGATGACGTCGCCCTCGTTCTCGCGGCCCTCGTCGTCCGCGACGATGATCGGGCGCCCGGCGCGCAGCGCCTCGACGGCCTCGGGGATGGTGGCGAGGCTCATGAGCGGGCCTCCGCGATCGAGCGCAGCGCGAGCATCCGCTCGACGTGGCGGGCCAGGACGTCGGTCTCGATGTTGACCTGATCGCCGATCGCGCGCGCGCCCAGCGTGGTGACGGCGAGCGTCTCGGGGATCAGCGAGACCTCGAACCACTGCTCCGGCACGGCGGCGGGGCTGATCGCCGAGACGGTCAGCGAGACGCCGTCCACCGCGATCGAGCCCTTGTCGACGACGAGCGGAGCGATGCCGGTCGGCAGCGAGAACCGCAGCACCCGCCAGGCCTCGCCCGGTGCGATGGCGAGCAGCGTCGCCGTGCCGTCGATGTGGCCCTGGACGATGTGGCCGCCGAGCCGGTCGCCCACCAGCGCGGCGCGCGCGAGATTCACGGGGTCGCCGACGCCCACGGTGTCGAGGGTCGACATCCGCAGGGTCTGCGCCATGACGTCGGCGGTGAAGCCCTCGTCCGTGTGCTCGACGACGGTGAGGCAGACGCCCGAGACCGCGATCGAGTCGCCGTGCCGCACGCCCTCGACGGCGAGGGGCCCGCGGATGCTGAGGCGGATCGCGTCGGCGCCCGCCTCGACGGCGGTCACGACGCCCTTCTCCTCGATGATTCCGGTGAACATCAGTGGGTCTCCATCTGCAGGGCGTGGGGGAGGCGGGCCGGGGTGCCGGCACCGCCCGCGGGGAGGACGTCGGGGCGCGCGGTCACGAGGAGGTCGTCGCCGAGGATCTCGACCGAGCGGAGGGAGAGGCGCCGGGCCCCGCCGATGCTCTCCACGCCGAGGTCGCCGAGCGCGAGGCGGGGGCCGCCGAGGAGCGCGGGCGCGAGGAACACGAGGTACTCGTCGACCAGTCCGGCGGCGACGAGCGCGGAGGCGAGGGTCGGTCCGGCCTCGACGTAGACGCTGCGGATCTCGGCGGAGTAGAGGTGCGCGAGGACCGCGGCGAGGTCGCGGGTGCGCTCGACCACGACGGCGCGGGGGTGCTCGTGCAGGCGGGCGCCTGGCGGCACGGGGCGCGTGCCGACGACGACGGGCACCGGCTGGTGGGCGAGGAGCTCGCCTCCGTCGCCGCGGGCGGTGAGCGCGGGATCGTCGGCGAGGACGGTCCCGGTGCCGACGAGGATCGCGTCGTGCGCGGCACGCTGCTCGTGCACGCGCTGACGGGCCGCCGCTCCGGTGATCCAGCGGCTGCTGCCGTCCGCCGCCGCGGTGCGGCCGTCGAGGGTCGAGGCCCACTTGAGCGTGACGAAGGGGCGGTGCAGGCGGGTCGCGGTGAGCCACGGGTGGAGGAACTGCTCTCCCTCCTCGGCGAGCACGCCCTCGATCACCTCGACGCCGGCCTCGCGGAGGGTGCGACCGCCGCCGGCCGAGCGCTCGCCCGGGTCCGGCACGGCGTAGACGACGCGGGAGACGCCCGCCTCGATCAGGGCGCGGCTGCAGGGACCCGTGCGCCCGGTGTGGTCGCACGGCTCGAGCGAGACGACGGCCGTCGCGCCGTCAGCGGCGCCCGCCGCGACGTGCGACAGGGCGTCGACCTCCGCGTGCGCGGTGCCGGCTCCGTGGTGCCAGCCCTCGCCGAGGACGGTGCCGTCGGGCGCGAGGATCACGCAGCCCACGCGCGGGTTGGGTCCGCGGGCGGGCCCGCGCTCGGCGAGCGCCAGCGCCCGGCGCATCGCGTGCTCGTAGTCGATCGTCATTCCCGGTTCTTCCGTTCGTCGCCGAACTCCGGGGTCTCGAGGGACGGTGCGCGGGCACCGTCGCTCAGCATCGCGCGGTGATGCGCGACGCTCGTGCTGCCTCTCCTCCGGACTTTCACCGTCGGTCCTGGAGTTCCACCAGGTCAACCGCCGCCCCTCTCGAGGGGCTGCGGCTCGCGGACTGTGACCGCCGGTTCGGAATTCCCACCGACCCCGGAGCACGTGCTGTCCCGTCAGCCTACCCACCCGCCGCCCGGCGGGAGCCTCCGCGCGTCACACTCCCGGCGCACGGTCGGCTGGCGCGGGCGGGCGGCGCTCGGACGCAGGGGCCGGGTCGCGCTCGTCGAGTCCCGCGCGGCAAAGGACGCCCGGCTCAGTGCCGGTGCTCGTCCACCCAGCGCGGGAAGGGGTCCGCGTACTCCGCCCAGGCGGCGGGGCCGGCCAGCAGCTCCTCGGGGGTGAGCAGGCAGCTCTGCAGGACGGCGTTCAGCCTCCCGGTGTCCAGGCCCGTCCCGAAGAAGGCGAGCTCCTGGCCGAGAGGCGCGTCCTCGTCCCAGCTGAGCAGGCTGGTCGGGTCCAGCGTCAGCACGTCGCCGGCGACCGACCACGAGCCGACCCGGTCGGCGCGCGTCGCCAGGCGCACCAGGCCGCGGGAGCGGAGGATGCGGCCCACCTTCTCCGCCACCAGCTCCTCGTGGACCGCCGTGCTCAGGCGGCCGGGGTGGAAGGGCAGCGGATCGCGGAACACGAACTCCTCGACGGTCGTGCCCGAGGCGCGGCGCCGCGAGGTCCCGTTGAGGGCGCACTGCCAGCCCATCGAGGAGGCGATCGCGTGCGCGCGCCGGGGGTGGAGCCTCCGTGGCGCCGCCGGGAGCTCACCGGCGGGGAGGAGATCGGCGGTGGGGGCGAGTGCTCGCAGGAGGTCGCGGACGAGTGCGGTCCGCTCGGGGTCGCTCTCGGAGAGGGGCTCGGCGAGGGCGATGAGGCTCGAGAACTCCAGGCGGGCGGCGAGGCGCTCCGCCGAGTCGAAGGAGGGGCCCGCGCCGCCGCAGAGCACGCGCAGGATCTCCTCCGTCGACGTCACGGCGACCACGTCGAGGATCGCGATGCGGGTGTCGGCGGGATGCCGCTGCGCGCAGAGGTGCTCGAGCACGAGTCCGATCTCGAGCGGGTCGGCCTGGCCATCGAGGGCGACGACCGTGTGACCGCGGTGGCCGTCGTCGGCGTCGGCCGCGAGGCGCCGATGGAGCTCCTCGGCGAGAGCGGGACCGTCGGCGCCGGGCGGATCGACCTCGAAGGCGATCCGGGACTCGGGCCTGCCGGCGAGGAGTGCGGCGGTCCGCCCGGCGTCGCGGGGGTCGGTCGCGGTGACGAGGGTGACGGCGAGGACGGGGGGTGCGGGG